>JAIFLT010000197.1:373-11933 GCA_020048955.1 Flavobacterium sp. | reverse complement strand
CAGAAGGGTTATACTCAAATACATTACCTGTATTATCGGTTCCAAGAATTTTAAATGGACTCGTTGAATCTGTTAGATTTTGAAATCTTAACGATCCATTAGTATGAAATAAAGTAGTTGGATTAATTGTTCCAATACCGACACCAGTTCCGTTATCAAAAATTTGAGAACAAGTAAAGTCAGTTGTACCTTTTTTGATTATAAAATTGGTTGTATTACAATTATTAACTAAAGTACTCCCAAAAGAAGTAGCTAATTGCCTACTTACATTTCCATTAATATCTGTTGTCAATACGTAAGTGTTTGTTGTTGTGGTTGGAATGTTTTCAAATCGAACAGTTCCATTCGTGTGAAATAATGAAGTTGGAGTTGTAGTACCAATTCCGAGGAAGCCATTTGCCAAAATCCTCATTAATTGAGTATTTCCATTTTCCCATGCAAATAAAGGTCTATTAACAACATTAGCAGCATTTGTTCCCCAAGGGAAGTTTCCACTAGGACCCGCAGTTAAATTTAAATTATTTCTTATTTCCGCCCTGTAAATCATCATTGGTGAAATACCATTATCTTGAGCGGTATTAGTTGTAATAAAATGACGAAAAACATATCTATTATCAGCCTGATGATGCGCCCAAAGCGAAGGAATAAATTGACCATCAATATTTGTTGAGTTTGTAATCTCAAGCAATTCATTTGTTGCATCAGTAACACTAAAATTAGATACTCTTTCTGCATTACCTATAATACTAGTACCAACATTTTGGAATTGACTTTGACTAAATACAAACAAGTTTGTCAATAAGACCAATAGTAATATTATTTTTGTTTTCATTTTAACATATTTTGTTTTTATTATTTTTTTCTGTATGTGAGTTTAAGATTTCCTCTAACTAATATTCTATATCTTTTATTGTAATTACATCCAGTTGCTGTCTGATGTTTCTATTTCGTACAGCCAAAGGTTTACGTATTCTTTTATTGTATTGTATTTGCCTAAATAAAACGATAGGTTTCCTCCTGCTGTGTGCAACGTTAACGAACCAATATTTAGGTTTTTGTGCCAAAACAATTGTGAGGTTGTAATGGCTTGTATTTTTTTAATTTCTATTATTTCATTGTCTACATCCCAAGCGCCACTTTGTTTGATGATATGATTGTCACTCACAAATAAACGGTAATTTCTGAATCCGAATACATGAATCAACAACAAAAATACCGTGTAAAAAACAGCAAAATGGCTGTATTGAAATACAATGGCATCTACTTTAGTACCAAAGATAAAAAATCCTGTTAAAGGTAAGATAATTGTTAGAAAAATAGAGAAAACTAATTTACGAAAATTAGGTTGCATCATCACTCCTCTTTTTGGTAATTGATTAAAAAGCAGTTTTAGAATTTCATCGCGCTCTTGCGAATTGCATCCCGGAATTTCAATTAAATTCTTTTTCTGTTTCTGTTCATCGCTTGTTGCTTGCTTTATTTTTATTTCGAGAACATCGAGTTTTTTCTGAAAGTAATTTCTTGAAATGTTTACAATTTGTACTTTCTCAGGTTTTAGAATAGTACTTTCTGTATTGATTAATCCGTAAGAAAGTAATAAAGAACCTTTTTGCTTAGCGATAGAAAAATTGAAATATTTGACAATTGTTCTAACGATATTGATTAGAAATATAATAGTAAACATCACTACAACGAATACAAGAATTGCATAGATAACTGGATAATTGCTTATTACTGTCTCGATTTTATCTTCGTCAATAACATCTTCTTTTCCAATTTGGTGCAGGTTTTCTATAATGGTAAAAAAGAACGTTAGAATTAAACCAATGCTTTTTACATAATTTGACGTAATGCCAATTTTAAATAAACTAGCAAGATTGATTTTTAGAAAAGGATGTGTTTCTGATGCTGGAATATCTTCATGAAGCTGAACAGTATTTTCATTAGAAACCGCTGTTTTCCGATTTTCATTGTCTAACAATTTTGATTTCAATGCCAATGCCAATGGATGCGAAATCGCTTTGATGTTGCCTTCTTTTTTATCACTCCCTGCAGTATCGACGCTCAAAGCATAAACACCGATAAGTCGTTGCACAAGATTTTGATGAATGTTTACTTGTTGGATTTTATTGAGCTGAATGGTAGTTTTAGTCTTGTTGATTATACCATCGTTCACTATAAACTCATCGTTTTTTTCGTCTATATAAAAAGTAAAATTCAAATATCTTAAATAGGCAATGACACCAACTATAAGTATTAAACCTATAATTGCTAGAAAAACCAATAATTTGCTAACGGTATCTGTTTTAAAAAGAGAAACTAGAATGATGGGCCAAAAAGCCCTTGCGAATTTTTGCAAAGAATCAACAAACATAACCAAAATTCCAATAGAAGATTGCCGTTGTGGCTGATTGAAATTGACTTCCATTACAATTGTTTTTGAATTTTACCCATCAATAACTGCTTGATATTTTCGGCCTCTTCCTTTTCAATTCCGGGTATTTCTAAATCGCTTGAGCTACCTCCGGCAGTGAAGATTTCTACTCTAGCCAAGCCAAAAATTCTAGAAACAAATCCTTCATGTAGCGCAACGTGTTGTACTCTATTATAAGGAATTACCATAGTATTGGTTGAAATGATACCACTTCTGTAGATTACATCGTGATTTCTAAAAGCATAGGCTTTTTTCTTGAATCCAAGTATTGAGAAAAATAGTTTAAAGATGGAAATAACTGCCACAGCAATTGCAAGTTGTATAGATAATTTTGGTGAAATATTTTCTTTGTCAAAGATTAGTAACAAAAAGTATCCAATAACTAAAACTGCTATAAACAATAAAGAATTTATCAGGACAACTTTTAAATATTTTGGATGCAAAGGTGTCAATTGCACTTCTTCATATCGAGGAAGTTGCTTGGTGTCTATAACTTCGTTAGTAAATTCTTCCATAAATTAAATTTTTAGACCTATTCCCAAAGCTAGGATATGTGCATTAATGTTAGATTCTATTGGTAGGTATTTGTAATCTGTTTGAAAGTAAATTTTGTCATTAAAATAAAGCCTAAATCCAGGGTTGATTGAAAGACTATTATAACTTTCTATTATTTCAAAACTTCTGCCTTGAAAAGCAGGGTCCATTGGGTCAAAAAGACTAGGAGTATAAGTTTCAATAACAATTTTAGCTGTAAAAAAAGAATATCCCAAGTTAAAAAAAGGTTTGAATGTTTTACTAGCATTAAACGCTACTCCAAAATTAGGATTGACCATTAGTCTGTTTTTTAAATCAACTTGATTATTAATAACTCTACCTTGAAAATAATCTAATCCCAATCCGCCTTGAACACTAATTAATTCATTATTGAACAAAACATAATGAGCATTCAAGCCAAGAATTCCATTGTAGTTATCACTAACAAAATTGTCATTTCTACTATTTCCTGTGTAATGTAGTGAAATCAAAAACTTGTTATCAACCTTCTCTTGGGAGTTGGATTTAATAGATAATAACAATAGTAAACTTAAAATTATTTTCTTTTTCATATCTGTAAAAGTTATTTTTTAGCGGTCCAATACCTGTCTGCTTCAGGTAGCCTAGAGAAGCATTTTACAATTGCTTACGTAAACTTGTTGTTAATGGCGATTTTAAAAAAAGTGAGGCTAAATATATTGTTTACACTAAAGCCCTTTTATATCATTTTTTTTCAGTAGCCTTTTGTTTTCTGCTCTTGTATGCTTTTAGATACTCTCCTTTGGGTTTGCCATCATCAAAAGAACTAAATATAACCGGAAAAGCCGCTTTACTTCTAGCTTCTTCATTAGTAAATCCCTCGTATTCAATTCTGTATAATGCCGAATACATTTGCGCTCTACCAATTCCGTGATAACAATGAATCAATACAGGATAATTATCTTGATTGTCCATAATCTTAAAAAAAGAATCTAAATTCTCTTGCTTTGGCACTTGATCAGAACCATTATTGAAATAATTTACTCCAGGAATTTTCTCTACCGCTTCCTTTTCTGCTGTCAATTCTGCAGGAATTTCTGGATTATTAACATCATCACCAGTACCAGGAAAACGTAAATCAACTATCGATTTGATTTTATATTTCTTTACATAATCAGCAATTTCATCTGGTGGAATTACGCCACTTTTATAAACTTTACCTTCTGTAATAGTCATGAAATTATGGTTGATATGCCTATCATAAACATACTTTCCAGTAATGCCCAAAACCACTACAACCAAAGCAATAATTATTTTCTTTTTTGTACGCATCTTATTTATCTTTTGAAGTCAGTTTTTTATCAATAATGCGCTCCATATAATCTTGCAAGAACGCTTTGCAACGTTGCTCTAACAAATTCATTTCGGCATTACGCTGAGCAATTAAATTCTTTTTTAAATCTTTATCTTCTTTTTTATAGAAACCCACCGCCTTTTCACCATCAAAGGTACAAATATAATTGCCACTCATCATTTGATAATGATCGGATGAATAGCGCATAACGAATGGTGGCACTTTTTTTTCACTTATCAAACTTCTGCCCCAACTTCTAAATGGCTTTTCATAGCCCATCATGTCTAGTAATGTTGGGTAAATATCAATCTGTTGTGCCCAGTCGTTGTTTACACCAACATACTTCTTGTTCGGACTAAAAAACAAAATCGGAACCGTATGAAAATTTTGATCTTTCGAATATTCTTCATAATAAATTAAATTGTCATGATCGGCAACCAAGACAAAAATAGTATTTTGGTACCATTTTTCCTTTTTGGCGGCATTAAAAAATTGCTTCAAAGCATAATCAGTATATCCAATACATTGGTGAATAGGATTATCGCCTTTAGGAAATTTACCTTGATATTTATCGGGAACTATGTAGGGTTCGTGTGACGAAACCGAAAACAATGTTGCCATAAACGGTTGTTGTTTTTTCGAAATTGTTTGGTTGAAATACTGCATAAAAGGTTCGTCCCATATACCCCAAACACCATCAAAATCGGCATCGTTATTGTATTCGTTTTTACCATAATAATGATTGTAGCCCAAAATGTTTCCGAAACCCAAGAATCCCATCGAACCATTGGGCGCACCATGAAAAAAAGAAGTATCATAACCTTCACTTTTTAAAACAGAAACCAATGATTCTATTTTTTGCTTCGGATAAGGAGAAGACGTAAAAGCATCTTTAAAAGAAGGAATTCCGGCAATTACAGACGACATTCCGTGAATGGATTTATAACCATTAGCATAACCATTGGTATAAATCATACTATGCTGAGCCAAGGAATCTACAAAAGGGGAATATCCTCGATAATTGGGAATATTCATTTCTTTATTGAAAGCACTAATGTATTCTTTAGCATAACTCTCCAAAATCAAAATCACCACATTTGGTTTTGTTTTTGGATTATTTTTATAGTGTTTAATGGGAACAAGTAGTGAATTGATTGTTGTCTTATCTACCAAATTTACTTTCTTAAACGTATTGGTATTCCAAGTTCTAATAATGGCAAAAGGCGTATTTAAAACAAAATCGGCTTGAGAGGCATCTGTCACAAATCGGCTGGCATCAAGTAAATTGATTGGTCGTGTGCTTTTTCTAAAATCGCCTCTTATACCTCCTATACAAAGGGCTGTAATCAATAAAAAACTAAAAATTGAAACCAAGAAATACTTAAAAGTAGGTTTAGACTCGTGGTGTTTTAGTTTCACTTTTTTGTAGCAATACATCCATAAAAAAGCCATCAAGAAAAACAAGAAGAAAACGTGCCAATAATTAACCAAGAAATTCAAAAACAACGAACCCTTATTGCTCTCATTTTGAAGTGTGTCTAACGATGCTCTTGTACTTCTATTGAAGGTATATTTATAATAAATAAAATCAATAAAATTGGCAGTATAAAAAACTAAATTAACTGCAAAATACAAGTAAAACAAAAACTTCTGAAATCCTTTTTTAGTATTGATTAGTATAGGCAAAACAGATAAAATGATAAACAATGAATTGGCATATAAAATTGTAGTGGTATCAAATGCTAAGCCGTGATAAGATAGTTTTACAAAAGAACCCAATGAATCTATTTTAATTAAATTTTGATTATAAAAATAAAACAAAATTCGAGCCATCATATAGAACAAATAGGCCAGACCAATTCTGTAAAACAGCACTTTATATTCGTTAAATCTTGGAAATTTATTCATATACTATTTACTACAATTTGGTGCAAAACTACTAAATTGAAAAAGGATATTTAAAAATAAATTGTTAATCTGTAATTTATTAATTAATTTGCATCAAAATTAAAACTAATGACTACAATAACGCGTCTTTTTGACTTTCCCTATTATCAATTAGAAAAGAACAATGTTCCCGATTGTCTTGTTACTAAGTACAATGGTGTTTGGGTAAAAACCTCAACGCAGCAATATGTTGATAAATCAAATGCCATCTCGCGTGCTTTATTGCGCATGGGAATTCAGAAAAATGATAAAATTGCCATCATTTCATCGTCCAACAGAACCGAATGGAACATAATGGACATTGGAGTTATGCAAACTGGAGCTCAAACGGTGCCAATTTATCCAACCATTGCTGCCGAAGATTATGAATATATTCTAAACCACTCAGAAGCATCCTATTGTTTTGTTTCGGATGATGTGGTTTTGCAAAAATTGCTTTCCATTCAAAAAAACGTTCCTCTTTTAAAAGATATCTTTTCATTTGATGAAATCAATGGTTGTAAAAACTGGAACGAAGTTCTTACATTGGGTGAAGACACTTCCAACCAAGATGTGGTTGAAGACCGAAAAAACAATGTAAAACCAGAAGAATTAGCTACCATCATTTATACTTCTGGAACTACAGGAAAACCTAAAGGTGTCATGCTTTCTCACAATAATATTGTTTCCAATGTGCTAGATAGTTCGCCACGAATTCCTTTTGATGAAGGAACAAGTCGTGCATTGAGCTTCTTGCCAATTTGTCATATTTTTGAACGTGTTATTTTATACATATATCAATACTATTCTGTAGCGATTTATTTTGCAGAATCTATTGATAAACTTTCAGACAATATTAAAGAAGTTAAACCAACGGTTTTCTCTGTTGTGCCAAGACTTCTTGAAAAAGTATACGATAAAATCTATGCTAAAGGTTCTGAATTAACAGGAGTCAAAAAGAAATTATTCTTTTGGGCAATTGATTTAGGTTTGAAATATGAACCTTATGGTGCTAACGGATTTTGGTATGAAACCCAACTTAAAATTGCCCGAAAACTTATTTTTAGCAAATGGCAAGAAGGTTTGGGTGGCAATCTAACCGTTATGGTTTCTGGAAGTGCAGCGTTACAACCAAGATTAACTAGAATTTTTGCCGCAGCAGGAATGCCCGTTATGGAAGGTTATGGTTTGACCGAAACTTCTCCTGTGATTTCTGTAAACGACATGAGAAATGGCGGATTTAAAGTGGGTTGCGTAGGTAAAGTCATTAATAATGTAGAAGTTAAAATTGCTGAAGATGGCGAAATCCTTTGCAAAGGACCTAACGTAATGATGGGGTACTACAAAGA
Organism: Flavobacterium sp.; assembly: GCA_020048955.1. Taxonomy (GTDB): domain Bacteria; phylum Bacteroidota; class Bacteroidia; order Flavobacteriales; family Flavobacteriaceae; genus Flavobacterium. The sequence goes on along the minus strand of JAIFLT010000197.1, from coordinate 4,357 downwards.
CCAACAACTAACCGATGAAGTGATTAAAGACGGCTATTTTCATACTGGTGATATTGGCGAAATTGATGCTCAAGGTTTCTTGAAAATTACCGACAGAAAGAAAGAAATGTTCAAGACTTCTGGAGGAAAATATATTGCACCACAATTGATTGAAAACGCCATGAAACAATCGCTGTTTATTGAACAAATTATGGTGATTGGCGATGGTGAAAAAATGCCTGCTGCGTTCATTCAACCAAGTTTTGATTTTCTTAGAGAATGGGCAAAACGCCATCATGAAGACATTGGCGACTTAAACGAAGAAATGGCTTCCAACCCAAAAGTAATTGCAAGAATTCAAGAAGAAGTAAACGAAATCAACAAAAAATTCGGGAACTGGGAAATGATTAAACGTTTTGAATTGACACCCAACATTTGGAGCATTGATGGTGGTGAACTAACACCAACATTAAAACTAAAACGTAAAGTAGTAAGAGAAAAATATAAAGACCTTTACGACAAAATTTATAGAACAGAATAGCTATTGAAACACCTTTTGTTAGGTGTTTTTTTTTGATTAAATACCAATGATAAATAAAATTTTGGACTATTTTATAAATAATATTGGTATAAAAACCCATTTATAAACAATTTATTTCGTTAAATAGTTAATAATTAAACCAATAACAAATTAAACAATTCTTAATTTTTTGTACTTTTATACCATTAACCAATAAAAACTATTTTAATTATGAATGTAAAAAACTTTATTATCGGCGGAATAGTTGGCGGAATAGTTGACTTTCTTTTGGGTTGGCTATTTTATGGTCAACTATTTACTAACCTTTATCCGCAAAACCCAAACACTAAGCTTGAGTTTATCTTTTTAGGTTGCATGACTTTTGGATTCTTTATTTCACTAATTTTCACAAAATGGGCTGGTATAAAAAATCCAATTACTGGGTTAAAGGCAGGTGCCTTAATTGGATTATTTTATGGCTTGTTTATGAACTTTTTTATGTATTCTTCTCAAGCGATAGATTATAAACTTTTTGGAATAGACACAATCGTAAACCTAGTAATGGGCGCAGGTGTAGGTGCAGCTGTGGCTTTTGTTTTAGGAAAAATAAAATAAACAAATCCTAACCAATAATTTGAAAACCACAAGTTTCGGCTCGTGGTTTTTTTATTTATAGACTTTGAAAAACCATTGTAAAATCTTAGCATTTTTTTTAGCAATAGGAACTCCTCTATGATGAGCTAGGAGGAAGTAACTATTGAAAAGTCGAAAATGAATACATTTTTTATCTTATGAAATCGCCACTAACAACAAGTTTGTTGCAAACAATTGAAAATGCTTCGCCAGTTCGAGCCAAGCTCTCGGGTAATATGAAATTTTATAAATATCTAATTTTCAATGAGTCTGTTGAAGTAAAAACTAATAAAAATAGATTTATTAAAACAAAAGCATAGGAATATAATGTGAGAGAAATAATTGTTATTAACAAATTATATTTCTCAATTTAAAACTAAATCGCTAAAAATCGTTTGAATTTATGTTATAGCAAATGGCTATATAAAATAGCTCAATCTACTTGTTCTTTTTTGCTATTTTTTTATTATTTAACTAAATTCCTTACTTCCTACTCTCCTTTTCCAAAGCCACTTTCAAAGCATGATCGTTGGCTAAAACTTTAACAATAATTCCGTCTTTGTTCACAATATAATGCGTTGGAAAAGCATTCAATTGTAACACTTCGTTCATGTATTTTTTCAGGTTGGGAACTACGGCATACGATAATGGTTTTTTGGCTAAAAACACTTTCAGTTGTTCTGGCGTATCTTCGGCTAAACTTACAAAAACAATGTCTTTTCGGTCTTTGTATTGGCTAACCATTTCGTTTAACGAAGGAATTTCTTTCACACAAACCGCACAATGAATAAACCAACATTTCACGACCATAATCTTGCCTTTCATAGATTCATTAGTTATCGTATTTCCTTCTAAATCGGTGAAAATAAACTTCGGAAATGGTTTACCTTCTTGATTAAAATTGTCGTTTTCATCAAACGATACTTGAGCAATAGTCGCTTTAATATTAGAATCAGAATTTGGCGAAAGCTTGAATAATTGGTATTGGAAAATCGTATCCGCAGTTTGCAAACGAATAGGTATCGTGTTGCCATCCATCAACGTTTTCAAGAAAGCACTTTTCTCAATTACTATTCCGTTTTCATCAATTGGTGTAAAATCTCTTGAAAGCATAATGTTTTCATTGTGATACTTCCACCAACTCATAAAATTGCTTTGAATGGCTGTTGGATTAACTTCGGGATCACCCAATTTCGTTTGTCCCGAACAAGAAACTAGCAAAAATAAGAATGTAAAACTTAAATAGTTGGTCATTATTAAAATGTTATAGATTTCAAAAGTACAAAATAACATCAATTGGAACTATCATAAAGAAGTTTCAATATGAATTACACAAATTTGCAGGAATAATTTAGCAAACTAATTATTTCACAAATAAATATAGTAATTTTACGTTTATAACTACAACTATTATTTAAACAATAACTTTAAAATCAAATTATTATGAAATCGCCATTAACAACAAGTTTGCGCAAGCAAACACCTATAAATAAAAAGGCGATACCAAACAACAAGTTTGCGCAAGCAAACACCTATAAATAAAAAGGCGATACCATATATGACCGCTAACAAATCAAATTTTACATATATGAAAAAAGTACTTTTTACAGTTTTGCTTTTTATGTTTGTGGGAACCCTATTTGCCCAAGAACAAAACAACAATAATTTTAAAATTAAAATTAAATGGGTGAAAAATCATGTTGTTTTTGAATGTGATAATGGCTGTGGCTATCAAATGTCATTTAATGCTAAAAGAACCGTTGTGTTAGACCAATTTGGCATGGTAAACGTTCAAAAAAATCTAGTACAAGAAGATACTTCCGATTATCAGTTTTCGTATACCAAAAAAGGAGATAAAATCATACTAAAAGGCATCAAAGGCGTTTCGTGGAACGAATTAAAATTAGATTATAAGAAAGAATACACCTTTGACAATAATGGTCTTGTTGGAAGCTAAATAAATACTAAATTAGCTAAAATTTACAACCCTTTATGACCTTTCCTTTTCAACTTGATTTCTTTGGCGAAAAAGTATATTATCACTTTATATTTGAAACCTTAGCGTTCTTTATTGGTGTTCGATTGTATTACTACCACAAAAGAGGAATATCTGATACCATTTCCGATATCCATCGCCTTTGGATAATGTTGGGTGCCATGGTGGGTGCACTAGTTGGTTCGAGAGTTTTAGCCATGCTCGAAAATCCATCAGAAATTGCAAATCAAACCTTACTTACTTTTTATCAAAACAAAACCGTTGCCGGAGGATTTCTCGGCGGATTGTTTGGTGTAGAACTTTTTAAGAAATTTATTGGTGTCAAAACCGCTTCTGGAGATATTTATGTAATTCCAATCATCGTAGCACTTTTCATTGGACGAATCGGTTGTTTTTCTATGGGAATCGCCGAACCAACCTACGGAATTGAAACGACTTTTTTCACCGGAATGAATCTTGGCGATGGCAAATTGCGTCATCCTGTGGCGTTGTATGAAATGGTTTATATGGTGTTGCTTTTACTGATTTTTAGAAAAATAAAAAATGTAAATTTAATCAACGGCGACCGATTTAAACTCTTTATGGTTTTATACTTTTTGTACCGATTTTCCGTTGAATTTATAAAACCATACCATCCATTATTCTTACATTTGAGTAGTATTCAGTGGAGTGCGATTTTTATATTTGTTTATTATTACAGATTTATACACCGATTATTAACGCCAAAAAAAGACTAATTTATGCAGAAACCCATTTTATTATACCAAACCATCGATTCCAATATCAATGTGGAAGTTACCTACATTGACGAAACTTTTTGGCTTACACAAAAAGCTATTGCTCAGTTGTTTGGAGT
>JAIFLT010000197.1:0-360 GCA_020048955.1 Flavobacterium sp. | reverse complement strand
AAACCATCGATTCCAATATCAATGTGGAAGTTACCTACATTGACGAAACTTTTTGGCTTACACAAAAAGCTATTGCTCAGTTGTTTGGAGTGGAAAGAAGCGTTGTCACAAAACATATTAAAAATATTTTTGAGACAAATGAATTAATTGAAGATTCAGTTAGTGCAAAATTTGCACATACTGCCGAAGATGGAAAAACATATAAAACAAACTTCTACAATTTAGATGCAATTATCGCTGTTGGTTACAGAGTAAATTCTAAACAAGCAACTCAATTTAGAATTTGGGCAACCAAAACTTTACGCGAATTTATTACTAAAGGTTTTGTATTGAATGATGAAATGCTGAAAAACGGAACTT
>JAIFLT010000184.1:10338-16918 GCA_020048955.1 Flavobacterium sp. | reverse complement strand
TTTCGTTTAAGTGAACACCATCGTCAGATAATTCCATATTCATCAAGTCGTGTTCATTAGCAAATTCATCATGTAATTGAATTATTTCATAATTTGTTTTTACTTTAGAATTGACAAGCAGGATATTTGTATTTTTTATTTTTTCTTTTATTTTTTCTGTGCTGGTTGGCAAAATAGTATGTACATATATTTTTGTTTTTGGCGATGCTTGATTAATTTTATTTACTATTTTTATAATGTTGTTATACACTTTTTCTGAGGTCATATCGTCTCTAAACAAATCATTTATCCCAATGAGTAAAAAAACTTGTTTGGGTTTGCAATAAGTAATTTCGCCTAGTCTTGCTAACACACCATCAGAAGTATCTCCTGCAATACCTCTATTTTTAACTTTTGTATTGTTTACTCTTTTTGCCCAATCTCCTCCTTTTTCGGTAATGCTATTACCTAAAAATACAACATCATTTTTTGTTAAAGGATTTTTTTTAAATTCAGAAATTCTTTCTGGATAATGTTTTTTTGCAAAATCGGTATGGGTTCTAATACTGATTTTATTTGAAGGATACATTGCATCAGGAATTTTACCTTCATTATTTAATTCAGTTTTAATTAAATCACTTTTGTAATGAATATTTTTTTGATTACATGCTATTGAAATCAAAAAAACCAAGCCAATAATTAAAAATCTTACCCTAAAAATTGTATTCATTATCTAATGCTTTTTTATTGCGCAATTACAGTATAATTACCCGTTACAAAATCAATTGTTATGGTATAAATTCCGGTAAGTGGTGGTGATAACATAGGGCTTCCTATCCAAGGAGGTGTGGTGTTTGAACCATTTTCTGTAAATGGACCACCGGTAACCGGCTGATTGGTTGCTAATGCTACATAAGCAGGATTACCCCAGCCCGAATTACTACTGATAAAAGCAAAATTTCTATTACCTATTAATTGTGTAGTAATGGTAAAAACCGCTTGATTTGGAATTTTGGTTAATTTTTGTGCATTGGGTACAGGATAACCCCAATTAGAAGGTACTGCATTTCCTTGAAGATAGAGTTCATTAGACAAAGGAAGCGGAAAGTAAAGATCTTCATAAGGTGTTACTGTAATAATTTCTACTTTAGAATATGAAGGTAAAGCGCCATAGTTTAAAGCGGTTTTTAGTCTTACTTTAATTTGCGCAGCAACACCTGGTATCAAATCTTTGCTCAATACCATTGCATTTAACTTACCATGTGTTAAAGTAATTTGAGTATTTTCGGTTACTTCTATTTCTGGGTCAGAAAAATCTCCATTTACTGCATCAAGTTCTAAAGTAAAAGACATGGGAGTATTGATGCCATAATTAGGTTTTTCCCAACTAAAACTTATAGCCGGTTGATTTTTATTAGGTTTTGATAAAACAATGCTATTTGTACTTGGATTTATTAACAAAACGCCATCAGCAGGAGCTTTTGCTTCATATTGATCTTCCTTGTCCGAGCAGGAGTTCAATAGGATTGAAACTCCTAAAGATACCATAAAAATTAAAAATATTTTTTGAAAAGGATATGTTTTTGTTTTCATTTGATGTTGTTTTTTAGTCATTTAACATTACAATTTTAAAATCCATTAATTTGTACTAAGTTCGGATTTGCCAATAAATCTGAAGTTGGAATTGGAAACAAATTAAATTTAGGATCTACGGCTCTACCGCCTATTACATTTCCTTTCCATGCCCATAAATAAGTTCCAGTTGTGAATTTATTGTATCTAATTAAATCGGTTCTTCTATGTGTTTCCCAATACAATTCTCTAGCTCTTTCGTCTAAAATAAAATCGAGTGTAAGTTGAGTGCTTGTTATATTTCCTAAGCTACTTGAAGGATCATTTGCATAGGCACGGCCTCTAATTTTGTTTACATAGTCTAATGCTAAGTTGTTACTACCTCCGGTTCCGCCTCTTAAAACAGCTTCAGAATAGGTTAAATAAATTTCGGCTAAACGAAAGATTGGAAAGTCAATATCAGATAAATTTCCAAAATTATTATTTTGTTGGATAGAATTTCCGTTTCTGTCTTTGTTTCTGTATTTATAAGCAGAATAACCATCGGTGCTTGTTGAAATGGTTTGAACTTGAAGGTTTTGTCCGGTTGTATAAAACATGCCTCGTTTATCAAATGCTGGGCTTGGTGTAGGAAATAAAGCGGGTATTTGTTGGGTAAATCGAAACGATTGCCAGGTGGCAGACATTCCGTTGATTGAAGCTGGAACACCTGCAGGACCAAGTGCTAAAAAGTTTGTAGAGTACCAGGTTTGATTGGTATTGTCATAATTTATGGTAAAAATAAATTCATTCGTATTCAAATGATTATCCCCTAGCATCAACCATTCATACTTTGATTCTAAAGCATATCCTGCGTTGATTATTTTAGTGCAATTGGTTATTGCTTGGGTATAATACTCGTTACCTGTATATATTTTGCCATTTAAGTACATTCTAGAAAGCAATGCCCAAACTGCGGCTTTATCAGGTCTTCCTCTTTCGTTTGATTTTGGATTTGCTAATTTTGGTTCAATTGCTATCAATTCGTTTTCTAAAAATAAAAACAAATCGGCTCGTTGAATTTGTCTTGGCGGTGTTGTTCCTATAGTTTCTTCTGTTGGAAAAGGAGGATTTCCGTAGCAATCCATCAAAATCCAAAAACAATAGGCTCTCAGAAATCTAATTTCTGCTTGGTATTGTGTTATTTTTTCTGCATCAGCTCCTACAAAACCTCTTTCTGCAATTTTTTCGGGAGATGATTCGTTAATGAAATTATTGCATAAGGTAATCATGTTAATTGTAGCGGTATAAACATTTGCAATAGCAGGAGAATCTGCACTCCAAGCCAATTCATGATAAATACCATCGCCACCATCATTCCAAGTACTTACAGCCATATCGGTAGAATATTCTTGCATGCTCCAATAAAATCTAAGAAAAGTACTGTATGCCAAATTAGAATATACAGAAACCATACTTTGTTTATAGCCTTCTACCGTGCTGTATTGTTTATCTGAAGTTAACACATTGAGCGGTTCCTTGTCTAAAACATCGGTACAGGAATTGAAATTTACACTTATCAGCAACAGAAAGAATACTAATAAAAACCTATTGTTACTTATTTTATTTGTTGTTTTCATGTTATGAATATAATTTTTATTTAATAATTTAAGTTTACACCCAATGAATAAACTCTAGGTATTGGGTATCCGTTATCAAAACCATTGATAGCTTCTGGATCTATACCGCGATATTTTGTAATTACAAATACGTTTTGTACCGTAAAATTTATACCCAAACCAACTTTAGAATCAAAAAATGTTTTACCAAAGTTATATCCTATATTAATGTTATCCATTTTTAAGAAGGAAGCATTTTGTAAATAAAAATCGCTAAAAGTTTGAGCATTATCATTTTGACTGAATAGAGTATCGTAATAAAGCGAATTTAGATTTTCTGATACTTGAAAACCTGTAATTGCAACCGTGCTATTGTAAGGACGGAAAAACATATAATGTCCTAAATTAGCATGAAAAGCAGTGCTGAAACTCCATTTTTTATATTGCAAACTGGTGCTAAATCCTAGTAGGTATTTTGGTAATGTAGATTTATTGGTAATATATCTGTCTGAAGCATTAATTACGCCATCGTTATTTACATCAAGCATTTGACCTTCTAACGGCATTCCGTTTTGGTTATAAACTTGGTGGTACAAATAAAACGTGTTTCTTGGAAACCCAACGGTATTCACTAAAGTGGCATCACTAAATAAGCCAACTCCATCATTATTTCCGTTGGTTAATTTGGTAATTTTATTTTCATTATAAGTGGCATTAAAATTCAAATTCCATGTTAAATTATCTGATTTAAAAGGAATTACATTCAAGTTGAATTCTACTCCTTTGTTTTCCATAGTACCAATGTTAAGCAGCATTTGATTACCAAAATTAACACCTAAAGGAATAGTAGTTGTATTTAGTAAATCTTTAGTGTCTTTTTTATAAAAATCGATACTTCCGGTGATTCTATCGTCCATAAATCCATAATCTAACCCAACATTTAATGAAGCGGTTTGTTCCCATTTTAAATCGGGATTATATACCTGTGGTGTTACGGTGGTGTAAGGCGTATTGCCAATGGTGTACTGATTACTTAAAAAACCCGTATTGTAACCTATTTGATAATAATAATTGGCAATACCATCTTGTTGTCCTGTAACTCCATAACTCAACCTCATTTTAAGATTGGATAATGATTTGATGTTTTTGAAAAAGTTTTCATCTTTCATTTTCCAAGCTAAAGCTACAGAAGGAAACGTACCCCATCGTTTATCCTTGGCAAATCTAGAAGATCCATCGCGTCTTAAAGATGCTGTTAGTAAATATTTATTATTAAAACTATAATTTAAACGTCCGTAAAAAGAAACAATGGCATTACTAGGTTTATCAAAAAGAAATGGTGGAATACTGTTCGGAAAAACCGTTCCGTTGTCTGCTCTATACGTTGGATACGAAAAATTAGTAGTTAAAAAATCGTTGTAAGAATATCCTGTGGTTATATCAAAATTACTTTTTATAGATTTTATATCTTTGCTGTAAAAGAGATAGGATTCTAATAATAAATTTTTAACTTCTCTTGATGGTTTACCATAATAAATATATCCGCCAGAGAGTTCGCTAGGAAAATAATTAGGTTGAACGGCATCTCTATAAACACCTGTTGAAATATCGTAACCTGTATTAACATTTAAGTGCAAATCGGGTAAAAAGTGCATCGAATAATCTAATTGAAGGTTTCCTATACTTCGTTTATTTTGATTAACTCTTTTTGCTTGTTCAAGCATACTCACTGGATTAATTGGAGGAATGGCAGGATTATTTGCAAATTGAATGTATTGAAAATAACCTCCATAGGTTTGATCTTCTACTCTAACGGGCTGTGTGGGGTCAAATGCGGTTGCGGTCCAAATAGCATTTTGGTTGGCAATGCGCTCGTCTTCAAACGAACCTTTTAAATTTAGATTAACTTTTAAATGTTTGTCAAAAAACTTTGGACTCAAATTTAGCAATGCCGTTACTCTCTTAAAATTACCTGTTCTTAAAATACCGTTTTGATCTAAAAACCCAACAGAAGCTCTATAAGGCAAAGATTTATAAGCACCACTCATGCTAATATTGTGTTCTTGCGTGATGGCTTGTTGAAAAATTTCGTCTTGCCAGTCGGTATTGGCATTACCCATTGGGGTACTACTGCTGCCAATTTTGTTTACAACCTCCCTGTATTGATCTGCCGATAACACATCTGCTTTTCTAATGATTGATGAAATTCTTGTATTTGATGCGATAGTAACCTCAAATTTGTTTAAACTTCCTTTTTTAGTGGTAATAATAATCACACCATTTGATGCTCTTGAGCCATAAATTGCTGCTGCGGAAGCATCTTTTAGAACGGTAAAACTCTCAATATCATTTGGGTTTAATTGACTTAAAATACCTGGTCCCATACCATTACCTTCTAGAGGCACACCATCTATAACAATCAACGGATTATTTGTAGCACTTAATGAAGAACCTCCTCTAATTAAAATAGAACTTCCGGCACCGGGCTTTCCACTTGAGGGAGTAATTTGAACACCAGGCAACTTATTAGCAATTAAATCTTCTACATTGGTAACAGGCGCTTTTTGAAAATCCTTAGAATTCACCGAGGCAACCGAACCCGTTAAATCCTTTTTTTTCTGAGTTCCATAACCAATAATAACCACTTCTTCTAAAGTTTTTATATCTTCACTTAAAGTTATTATAAACTCATTTTGATTGTTAATATTTACTTCTTTTGTTTTATACCCTATAAATGATACTTCTAAAATTTTTACTGAACTTTTAGAAATATTTAAGGTAAATTTTCCATCAAAATCAGTAACCGTTCCTATGGTAGTTCCTTTTAGTAATACATTTGCTCCAGGAATGGGTTGATTAAATTCATCTATAATTGTACCTGAAATTGTTTGTCCGTAAAACAAAAATGGAAAAATTAATAAAAAAATATTTAATATTATTTTTCTATAAAATTTATGTTTTGCTAAAGAATATTTCTTTATCATAGTTTATTGCTTTGTTTTTTTTAAAAACTTATTAAAATAATTATTGGGTGCAAATTACTATACATTTATAATATTATAGGGGTAAGAATTAATTAATTTTAGGGGTATTTTTTTGTTAAGTCTATAAAAAAAGTGATATTTATTAATAAATAATGAATTTATTTCTAGTGAATTAATATAGTTAATCATTCTTGTCCTTTTAAAATTTTAGAAAAATATAATTTCCAATAAATAACCTCCACGGCAGATTATAAAGAGGTTAACTGTCAATATTTTGCTCTTTACCCATCGTACAACGATGAGGTTATACCAATACTATTTATAAAATAGTCCAAAAGTTTATGAAATATTGCCGATTACTTGTCCCGAAAATTCGATATACTATGAAAATAGTCTAATAAAATTGGACTATATTGACCCGAGAGCTTTTCTCGAACTGGCGAAGCA
>JAIFLT010000184.1:0-10320 GCA_020048955.1 Flavobacterium sp. | reverse complement strand
TTACTTGTCCCGAAAATTCGATATACTATGAAAATAGTCTAATAAAATTGGACTATATTGACCCGAGAGCTTTTCTCGAACTGGCGAAGCAATACATAATAGGTATTAAATATCGGTAGTAGAAAGAATAGGAATAGGAAGTTTGTTTCTTGTAAACTAAAGTTGTAAATTAAAGTTCAATAATGTTTTAGTTCAAATCAAGAGTTGATTTTTCAATGAATAAGACCTAACAGGTTATAAAACATGTTAGGTCTAAACCAAAGAATGTCTGAATTTCGTTAAGCTATTAATTCATATTAATTATGAATTTATAATTACTTTTTCACTTTGGTTTCGAAATACCAATTGTCCGTCGAAAGCATCTAATAAAATGATGCTATCTGTAGTTACTTTTCCTGCCAAAATCTCTTTACTCAATTGATTTAAAACTTCTCTCTGAATCACTCTCTTTACTGGTCGTGCACCATATTGCGGATCGTAACCTTTATCAGCTAAATAATCAATCGCTTCTGGAGTTGCGTCCATTATGATGTTTTGGTGTGCTAACATTTTGGTCACACTTTTCAATTGCAATCCAACAATTTGTTTGATGTTTGCACTTGTTAATGGTGTAAACATTACAATTTCGTCAATTCTATTAATGAATTCAGGTCTTACTGTTTGTTTCAATAATCCTAAAACTTCTAATTTTGCTGCTTCGGTAACGGCTTCTATATTTCCTTTCAATCCCCAACTTGATTGGGACTCAAATTTTTCTTGAATAATCGCACTTCCCATGTTGGAAGTCATGATGATAATAGTATTCTTGAAATCAGCCACACGACCTTTGTTATCGGTCAATCGACCCTCGTCCAACACTTGCAATAAGATGTTAAAAATATCAGGATGTGCTTTTTCAATTTCGTCTAACAGAATTACAGAATAGGGTTTTCTTCTAACAGCCTCTGTCAATTGTCCGCCTTCGTCGTAACCTACGTAACCTGGAGGCGCACCTACTAATCTACTAACCGAATGACGTTCTTGGTATTCGCTCATGTCAATTCGGGTCATCGCATTTTCATCGTCAAAAAGATATTCGGCTAACGCTTTTGCCAATTCAGTTTTTCCCACACCTGTTGTTCCAAGGAAAAGAAAAGTGCCAATGGGTTTTTTCATATCCTGCAATCCGGCACGACTTCTTCGCACTGCATCGCTTACCGCTTCAATAGCTTCTTCTTGACCAACCACTCTGTGGTGCAATTCGTCTTCCAGTTTTAAGAGTTTTTCTCTTTCGCCTTGCAACATTTTCATTACTGGAATTCCGGTCCATTTTGCTACGACTTCGGCAATATCTTCGCGAGTTACTTCTTCTTTGATTAAAGAAGTTCCAGCTTGATTTTCGGATAATTGAATTTGCAATACATCCAATCGTTCTTGAGCTTCTTTTATTTTTCCGTAACGGATTTCAGCTACTTTTCCATAATCGCCATTACGTTCAGCTTGTTCAGCTTCGGTTTTGAAATCTTCAATCTCAAGTTTTACGGCTTGAATATTATCCACCACATCTTTTTCCGATTTCCATTTGGTGAAAATCTCGTTGCGTTCTTCTTTCAAATTGGCTAAATCTAAACCAAGAACTTTTAGCTTAGTTTCATCATTCTCTCTTTTGATAGCCTCCATCTCGATTTCCAATTGCATAATTTTTCTATCCAAAACATCCAATTCTTCGGGTTTGGAGTTGATTTCCATACGCAATTTAGAAGCCGCTTCGTCCATCAAATCAATAGCTTTATCAGGAAGAAAACGATTGGTAATATAACGTTGCGATAATTCGACCGCTGCAATAATTGCATCATCTTTGATTCGTACTTTGTGGTGGGTTTCATATTTTTCCTTGATACCACGCAAAATTGAAATCGCACTTTCGGTATCGGGTTCATCGACCATTACTTTTTGAAAACGTCTTTCGAGTGCTTTGTCTTTCTCAAAATATTTTTGGTATTCGTCTAAAGTTGTTGCACCAATCGCACGTAATTCGCCACGAGCCAAAGCAGGTTTCAAAATATTAGCAGCATCCATAGCTCCTTCGCCACCGCCAGCACCAACCAAAGTATGGATTTCGTCAATAAACAAGACGATATCCCCTTCGGCAGAAGTAACTTCTTTAACCACTGCTTTTAGTCGTTCTTCAAATTCCCCTTTGTATTTGGCACCCGCAATTAATGCGCCCATGTCTAAGGAATATACGATTTTATCTTTTAAATTTTCAGGAACGTCACCATCTACAATTCGGTGGGCTAAACCTTCGGCAATGGCTGTTTTACCAACTCCAGGTTCGCCAACCAACATCGGATTATTTTTAGTACGACGTGTTAGAATTTGTAAAACTCTTCGGATTTCTTCATCACGACCAATTACAGGATCGAGTTTACCGCTTTTAGCTAATTCGTTTAGGTTTTTTGCGTATTTATTCAAAGAATTGTATGTTTCTTCGGCAGATGCAGAAGTTACTCGTTCACCTTTTCGCATTTCGTCAATTGCGGCTTGCAAACCTTTTTCAGTAACACCTTGATCTTTCAAAATCTGTGCTACTTTACTTTTTGATTTGAAAATAGCTAGGATTAAATGTTCGATAGAAACGAATTCGTCGTTCATTTTTTTGGCAATGATTTCGGCTTCGTTTACTGTTGTGGAAGCATCACGCGAAAACATGAGGTCGCCACCAGAAACTTTCGGAAAACTTTGAATGGTGCTGTCTAGTACTTTTTTGAAAAGCTCTACATTAACGTTGAGTTTTTTCAAAATAAAAGGAGTTACATTTTCGTCGACTTCTAAAATGCCTTTGAAAATGTGTTCGTTTTCGAGCTGTTGTTGCCCAAAACTTTGTGCAATTTGCTGTGCTTGTTGCAAAGCTTCTTGCGATTTGATGGTGAATTTATTGATGTTCATATTTTTGTTGTTCGTTGTTTATTGTTTGTTGTTCATTGTTTGTTGTTGAATTACTTATTTGTTATGATTTCGTCAATATGTGTTCCAAACCTAATTTTAGGACAAAATGACTGATTTAGAGCGTCAAACACTATTAAAGTTACGACAATTTGTCTTAGTAAATGACAATTCTTCTGTTTTTTTATACTAATTTTTGAATTATTTAGTTAGTAATAAAAAACGTAGCCATGAAACGATTTTCTTTAGTATTCATTTTAGTGTTTTTCATTTCTTGCAAAGAGGAAACTCCAAAGAGTTCATTGGATAATTTGGCTAGTTTAGATGTTACATTGAGTGTTCCAAAACCTGGCGAATGGCTTGCAGAACATAATGAATCTGGGCAAACTTTTAAAAAATACACCCAAATTGATCTTGTAACAATTTCAGAAAAACGAAAAGTAATTTATATTCAACCAATAGGAAATTTTTCTTCAGAAGAAAAGATTGTAGTTGACAAAACAGTTGAATATGTGGGTAAGTTTTTTCAACTGAAAACTACAATGTTGCCTTTAATTCCTGAGGAGGCTATTCCAAGTGATAAAAAACGATTGAATAGTGGTGTTGAGCAATTTGATGCAAGCTTTATAACTCATAAGGTTTTACCAAAGTTGATGCCAGATGATGGTATTGTAGTTATGGCAATAACTGCAAAAGATTTGTATCCAAGTGACGATTGGAATTATGTTTTTGGTTTAGCAAGTTATCAAAAGCGAACTGGAGTTTCTTCATTCAATAGGTTTTTAACGGATAATGATTATACACTTTGTTTGAATAGAATTACAAAAACTGCGGTTCATGAAATTGGACATATGTTTTCTATTAGTCATTGTAAGCATGCCGTTTGTTTAATGAATGGTGTAAATCATTTGCCAGAGTCGGATACAAAACCAAATGCATTATGCTCTGAATGTTTGAAAAAGTTGTCTTGGAATTTAAAATATGAAGATAAAAAACGCTTTAGGGAATTGATTTCTTTTTTAAATTCTAATCATTTGGTGAAAGATGCCTTACTTTTGCAAAAGCAATTAGAAGCTTTAGATTAGTTGATTTTTGAATATATAAAGCATAAAGAGAAGTAAATAATGAGCGAAAATACATTTAAAACAAAATCAGGCTATTGCCATGTTTTGCCTGATAAAATTGTTTTGACAAGAGATGGTGTGATTGGAAATTTATCAAAAGCTGTTAATGGAAATGGAATTTCTAGAATTCTAATTTTATATACTTTGATTTCAATTTATTTACTTTATTCCTCTTATTTAAAATTTCATAAGAATGAATTTTTTTCAACTGTATTTTATTTAGGATTAGCAGTATTTTTAGTTTCAGGAATTTTTAGAAGTATAAATAATTCTGGAACGCCAATCATTGAAAGAAGTAAAATAAGAGAAGTCAAATTTATTAACGGAACTAAAAGAATAACACGTTCAAGATTTGAAGTGTTTTTTGAAGATGAGAAAGGAAAAATTAAAAAGCGATTTATATTGCTTCCAGGTTCATTAAGTAATGGTGAAAGTGCCACTAAAAAGGCAGTAGAAATCATGAAAAATGAAAAATTAATAGTATTATAATTAGTTAGCTGTTATTGTAAAACAGAACTACATCAAAATACGGACTAAAAAAAAAATCAAAAAATAGAGATGAAAATTCTGAATGAAATTAGAGAAGTAAAATGGTTAAAAATTCTATTGTTCTATGGTATCATACTTATTGGTACTTATTTTGCTAGAAAACTACCAAACTTATTAAATCTACTTTTAGTACGAATTACGGACATTCAATTTACATTCAACTTCAATCACGGATTTGTTGCTTTAATTGTAACCCTACTATTCTATAAATTCAAGATAGAAAAACAAGAGATAACTTTATTGGGAAACAATAAACTCAAAAGTATACTATTTCCAATTGTTCTAATTGTCTGTTATTCCATGTATGGAATAAACAATAATCAAGGTGTTGACAAACATTTATGGGCATTTATATTTTCTTCTTCGGCTTTCATTTACAACCTGATGGAAGAATATGCTTGGAGAGGTTACTTGATTGATAGTTTAGAAAAAGTGAACTTCGTACTGAAAAGTGTTATTTCAGGAATATTTTGGGGTGTTTGGCATCTTCTAATTTTTAGCAATTTTGACCAATTTGGAGGATTTTGGATTTTCTTAGCATTTTGTTTAGTATTTTCTTTTATCTTGACATTTGCAGTTATACGAACTAAATCAATAATTGTAGCAGGAGCCATTCACGGTTTCATTATTCAGACAAACATAATAGCATTAATTTGTTTCATATTTTTTATGTTACTATTACTAACTTATAACAAAAAACTAATTAAAAAAAACAACGAAACGATATTATGAGTTTATTTAAAAATATATTTGGCTCTTCAGAAGAAGAAAACCAACCTTCCAAAATAGGATGGAGGCAATTAACCGATTTAGGTCAGTTGAACGAAATTATTGATTTGTCCAACGAAAAAGTTGTTTTGATTTTCAAACACAGTACACGTTGTAGTATTAGTCGTTTTGCTTTAAAGCAATTTGAAAACGAATTTGATTTAGAAGAAAAAATCGCACCTTATTTTTTAGATTTATTGAATCATCGTGATGTTTCGAATGAAATTGCTAACAGATTTGATGTGTTTCATCAATCGCCACAAATTTTGTTGATTAAAAATGGGAAAGCTATTTTTTCAACTTCTCATGATGATATCGATGCTAAATTTTTGGAACGATTTACAGCATAAATAGAAAAACGCATTTGAAATTAAATCAAATGCGTTTTTTTAATTAAATCTAAATTCTGCAATCTGCAACCTGAAAATCTATCTTCTAAATTTATTTCTAACGATAATATCTTTTAGTTTGGCTTTCAAGTCTTCTCCAGAATCGTAAACCATTTGTTCATTACTTGGAAAAGGCACCGCTCTTTGGTCAAAGTAGCTGATGTAGCTCTCGTCGCAAGCATTTCTATCGCCATTGTATCTAGCATAAATATGTTCAAAAACAAATTCGCTTGCTAATGGAAACGTTTCAATTAACTGATTATTTCTAAAATTGATATAATCTACTTTGGCAACCACTTGCGTAGATTTGAATTGTCTAAATTCATAAACTGTTGCTCTTACTGTTTTAAAATTATCTACACGAATTGGGTTGCCTTTTTCGTCTTTTACTGGATTTCCGTTGGCATCTAAAAGTGGTTTTGTACCATCTTTTACTTGTCGCTCCTTTTGGAATTCTTTTTCTTTAACTTGTTCAGGCGAGATATTTATTTGACGAAAGTTTACAATTAAACCATAATCATAAGTGATTCCTTTTACCTTATTACTATGATACACTGTCCATTTATCGTTTAAACCAAAAGTACTGAAGTCTAATAAGTCATTTTGTAAACGAACAGGAATGACCATATTGGTTTCGTTTTTGGTAAAAACGTTAACGTAATCGGTTCCTTTAATTTGAGCTTCGTTGATAAGTGCATTTACATCTTTAAAATTTGGAGTTAGCGTATTTAAATACACCAAATCATCATAAGCACGACGATAGCTCATTTTATCTTTTGTAGCTAGAAGTGCTTTAGAATTATCATAAAGGTGTTTGGCTAGCACGTTTTTACTATTTATAATCTGGTCAGAATAATCCTCAAAAGGAAAAATTGCATTGCGCCCTTCTTTCATTAATCGCAATGGTAAAAGAGGTTTTATCAACTCTTGACGGTTGTTCAATTGAAGGTAAGTAGTATAAATCTTCTCGGTATTACTTGGATTAGCATCTTTAAACCATAGATTAATGTTTTGCAAATCGCGTTCTTTAGCTTTAGCAAAAGCTTCTTCAAGCAGATAAATATAGTCTTGTTTGCCTTTGGCTTCCTTTCGGTTTCTTAATCCTTCTACTGCAGTTTGGATAGCACTATCATAATCGCCCGAAGTTAATGATTCTCTAGTTTGTCTTACACCACAAGAGGTTATAAGAACAAAAAAGGTAAATAGTAGTGTAAAGTTTTTCATGATGTGTGATTTTAATATTCCTAAATTGGAACTATCCAAAAAGTAAGCCAAAAAATTTAAAAATATTATTTTCTAACGAATGGTGGTAATAATTTGCTTGAAACTTCACCAAAACCAATGCGAACGGTACTATTTTGACAATAACCTTTCATAATTACGGTATCATTGTCATTGATAAATTTACGTTCGGTGCCATCTTTCATTTTGATTGGATTTTTTCCACTCCAAGTCAATTCTAACATGGAACCATAGCTATCCTCTGTTGGTCCAGATATAGTTCCAGAACCCATCATATCGCCAGAATTCACTCTACAGCCATTAGAGGTATGATGTGCTAATTGCTGACTCATGGACCAATACATATATTTAAAATTAGATTTTGAAACTAATGTTTCTTCTGCATTTTCGGGTTTTATGTATACTTCTAAGTTAATGTCGTAGGCGTGCTTTCCTTTTTGTTGCAAATAAGGAAGTGGTGTTGGTTCTTGTTTTGGTCCTTTAGTTCTAAAAGGTTCCAAAGCATCCATTGTTACAATCCAAGGTGAAATTGACGAAGCAAAGTTTTTAGCTAAGAAAGGTCCAAGAGGCACATATTCCCATTTTTGAATGTCTCTCGCGCTCCAATCGTTTAATAAAACCATTCCGAAAATATAATCTTCGGTTTCTGTAACAGGAATATTTTCTCCCATAATATTGGCATCAGTTGTAATGAAAGCTGTTTCTAATTCAAAGTCAATAGCTTGTGAAGGACCAAATACAGGTGTTGATTGACCATTTGGTAATGTTTGTCCCATTGGTCTGTGAACTGGAATTCCAGATGGAACAATCGTAGAACTTCTACCATGGTATCCTACTGGTATGTGAAGCCAATTAGGTAATAAAGCATTTTCAGGATCACGAAACATTTTACCAACATTGGTTGCATGTTCTTTGCTAGAGTAAAAATCGGTATAATCACCAATTTGAACAGGTAAAAGCATCTCAATGTCGCTAATTTTAAAGATAACTATATCACGATGTTCTTTATTATCTCTAAGTTTAGGATTGTTTTCATCAAATAAATCAGAAAGTCGATTTCTAACCAATCGCCAAGTTTTTTTACCATCAGATATAAAATCGTTTAGTGTATCTTGCATAAACATATCGTCTGTTAGTTCGATACCTTCAAAATAGTCTAATTGTTGTAATGCTCCCATATCAATAGCACTATCACCAATTCTTGTTCCAATAGTAATCACATCGTCTTTGGTTATGAAAACACCAAAAGGTATGTTTTGAATTGGAAAATCAGAATCTTTTGAAACTTCTAACCAAGATTTTTTAGCAGGATTATTAGCAAAATGTGGCATAATATATTGTTTATTTGTTGTTGAAAAATTTGTAATCAAATATATCATTTAGAATTTATTTGACAAACTTATTTTGTAATTTTGAACAGTTTTAACGAAAAATCAAATAAAATGCTACGCGACGAACAAATTTTTGACTTGATTCTTGACGAACAAGATAGACAAATACATGGAATTGAGCTAATTGCCTCAGAAAACTTTGTTAGTGACCAAGTTATGGAAGCGGCGGGTTCCTGTTTAACAAACAAATATGCCGAAGGATATCCTGGAAAAAGATATTATGGAGGATGTGAAGTAGTAGATATTGTTGAAGAAATAGCTATTGATAGAGCCAAACAACTTTTTGGTGCCGAATATGTAAACGTGCAACCACACTCTGGTTCGCAAGCCAATACAGCTGTTTTTGCAGCTTGTTTACAACCCGGTGATAAAATACTTGGATTTGATTTGTCTCATGGTGGACACTTAACACATGGTTCTCCGGTAAACTTCTCAGGTAAATTATATACACCTTCCTTTTATGGAGTGGAACGAGAAACAGGACAATTTGATTATGATAAAATTCAAGCGATAGCTACTAAAGAGCAGCCTAAAATGATTATTGCAGGAGCTTCTGCCTATTGTCGTGATATGGATTTTGAACGTTTTAGACTTATTGCGGATAGCGTTGGAGCCTTATTATTAGCCGATATTTCGCATCCTGCAGGATTGATTGCAAAAGGATTGATGAACGATCCAATTCCGCATTGTCATATTGTTACTACTACAACTCACAAAACTTTGCGTGGACCAAGAGGCGGAATGATAATGATGGGTAAAGATTTTGAAAATCCTTGGGGATTAACTACTCCAAAAGGTGAGATTAGAATGATGTCACATATTTTAGACATGTCTGTTTTTCCTGGAAATCAAGGTGGACCATTGATGCATATTATTGCAGCTAAAGCGGTTGCTTTTGGAGAATGTCTTACCGATGAGTTCTTTAGATATGCAATGCAAGTTCAAAAAAATGCTAAAGCTATGGCAGTAGCTTTTAACAAACTAGGATATAATTTAATTTCTGGTGGAACAGACAACCACATGATGTTGATTGACTTAAGAAATAAAAATATTACCGGTAAAGAAGCTGAAAATGCGTTAGTAAAAGCAGAAATTACGGTAAATAAAAATATGGTTCCGTTTGATGATAAATCACCTTTTGTAACTTCAGGAATTCGTATAGGAACACCAGCCATTACTACAAGAGGTTTGGTTGAAGAAGATATGGAAACGGTGGTAGAATTCATCGATAGAGTATTGATGAATCACACCAACGAAGAAATTATTGAGCAAGTTGCCGATGAGGTAAACGAGATGATGAGCGAAAGAGCGATGTTTGTTTTTTAGAAACTACCCAATTATACCAAACATAAATTTGACCAATAAATAGTTGGTATAATATTGTTAACGGTAATTTTTTTCCAAAAAAAGCAATTTCCTCTTTGATAATTACCAATTTTTGGTAACTTTGTTAATAATAAGAAAATTATGGCACGAAATACATCTGTTTCTCTTGGAAACTATTTTGAAAACTTTGTCGGCAGCAAAGTTTCAGAAGGAAGATTTAAAAACGCTAGCGAAGTTATTCGAGCTGGATTAAGATTGTTAGAAGAAGAAGAAAACAAAATCATTGCTCTTAAAAAAGCTATCAGTGAAGGGATTGAAAGCGGAATCGCAAAAGACTTTGATCCAAAAAAGCATCTTGAATCGTTAAAAGCCAAAAAAATGAATGGCTAAATACAAATTAACAAACAAAGTGGTAGAAGATCTATCAAAGATTTGGGATTAATACTCGCTTTGTGTTCAATTCTTAATCAAGAAAACCAAGTATTAAACTTATATGACAAATATTATGTTATTTTAGCAAATGATTTTGCGCTTTTTGTCTCTTTAATTTATTTAATAATCGGACTGATATTTTTAGTTATTGAAGATTATTTAAGAAAAGGAATA
>JAIFLT010000078.1 GCA_020048955.1 Flavobacterium sp. | reverse complement strand
TGCGTTTCTTTATTGGAGCAAGAACTCATGCCACTATTGCAGCGTATTCGTCTTTAATTCCAACCTTAGTTTTGGGTTATAGTGTAAAATCTAAAGGAATAGCTAAAGATATTTTTGGTTCAGAAATGCTAGTTTTAAGTATCAATGAAATTTCAGATAGTCAAAAATTGATTGCTGCCTTTGATGTAATGATGGCAGAAGAGCAAGAGCTAATTCTAACGTTGGCTAATAACATTCCTACTATTAAAGAAAACGCTAAGAAAGCAGTAAACTATTTATTTGAATTAACTTAATGAAGCAACAATTACTTTTTGTACTTCCCAGTCTTGAAGCCGGTGGTGGAGAGAAAAGTTTGGTTACCTTATTAAATTGCATCAACTATGAACTGTATGATGTAGATTTGATTTTGTTTGCCCCTAAAGGAATTTTCTTAAAGCAATTGCCCCAAAAAGTTAGGCTACTTTATCTCAACGACGATTACAAAACGTTTACCTCTGGATTATCTACCGCTATTTTTAGTTTTTTAAAACAAGGAAAATTAGGCTTAGCAATTTCAAGACTTCTGTTTACTTTAAAAATCAATGGCATTAAAAATAAAGGCAAGGCAGAACAATATTCATGGAAACATTTAAAATCATCTATTGTAATGCCATCAAAAGTATATGATGTCGCTATTGGTTTTTTAGAAAAATCGTCTATCTACTTTGTGGTAGATTGCGTAAAAGCAAAAAGAAAGATAGGTTTTATTCATAATGATTATGTCAAATTGAATTTAGATGCCGCTTTTGATTTACCTTATTTTAAAAAATTAGACAAGATTGCTACAGTTTCAGAGCAATGTGTAGCCACTTTGCAAGAGGTTTTTCCTACACAAAAAGACAAAATGTTTTTGCAATACAATATTGTTTCGGAGGCTTTGATTCATAAAATGGCTGAGGAGCCTGTTATTATAGACACTACAAAACCAAGTTTACTTTCTATAGGACGATTACATCCACAGAAAGGATTTGATATAGCAATAGAAGCTACTGCACTATTGAAAAAGCAAGGTTTAAATTTTGTTTGGTACATCATTGGTGAAGGAGCTGAGCGAATAGCTTTAGAACAAGCTATAACTAAGAATGGTTTAGAAAAACAGGTTGTTCTTTTAGGCATTAAAGAAAACCCTTATCCTTATATAAAACAAGCAACTATTTTTGTGCAACCTTCCCGTTATGAAGGAAAATCAATTGCACTTGATGAAGCAAAACTGTTGCATAAGCCTATAGTTGTGACCAATTTTACCACAGCAAAAGACCAAATTACCCATTTAAAAAACGGTGTTATTTGTGACATGGATGCTCAGAGTTTGGCAAATGCCTTAGCAGATTTGTTGCAAAATGAATCTATGCAAAAGGATTTTTCAATACATTTATCTAAAGAATCATTGGATGCAGCAGCTGATATAACTACTTTTTACCAACTAATCGATGGCAGTAACTAAGAAAAATATCCTTTTTATAATGAACAATTTGCAATGTGGCGGTGCCGAAAAAGCACTACTATCTCTATTGCAAATTTTTGATTATTCTACATACAATGTTGATCTTTTACTTTTTAAAAAAGAGGGAGTTTTTTTAAATAAACTTCCTAATGAAGTTACTTTACTTGAAGCTCCAATTGCCTATTCTTATTTTGATATGCCTATAAAAAAAGCAATTATTAATTGTGTCAAAACAAAGAAATGGAATGTTTTAATAAATAGAATTTTATCAGTTTATGTTTTTAAAACTGAAAAAAATGAAGCGGTTAAAGAACAAAAGTTATGGAAGTATATCAAATGTACTTTCGATAATTTGCCTAAAAAATATGATGTTTCTATTGGTTTTTTAGAAAAAACACCAAACTATTTCTGTGTTTGCAAAACAGAGGCTAAACTGAAAATTGGTTGGATACATACAAATTATTCTAATATGGGAATGCAAGCAAAATATGATGAGAAATATTTTAAATATTTAAGTTTTATTGCAACTATTTCGTCAGAATGTGTTGAAGATTTAAAGTATGTTTTCCCTAATCATTCAAATAAAATCATTGAAATAAATAATATTGTATCTTCAAGTCTTATTGATACTATGTCCTTTGATAAATTCGAAACAAATTTAGATTTTAAACATTCAATTGTTACCGTTGGTCGTTTGAGCTTTGAAAAAGGATTAGATTTAGCCATACAAGCATGTGAAATTTTAAAAAATAAAGGAGTTGTTTTTCATTGGTATTTTATTGGTGAAGGAAGTTTTAGAAAAAATATGGAAGACTTAATTAAAGAAAAAAAATTAGAACTTCAAATTAAAATTTTAGGATTGAAAGAAAATCCATATCCATATATTAAAAATGCTTCTATTTATGCTCAAACCTCACGTTTTGAAGGAAAATCTATTGCTATAGATGAAGCTAAAATTTTAAGAAAACCCATTTTAGTAACTAATTTTTCTACTGCAAAAGATCAAATTGTTGCTATAGATGAAGCTAAAATTTTAAGAAAACCCATTTTAGTAACTAATTTTTCTACTGCAAAAGATCAAATTGAAAATGGTGTTAATGGATTAATTGTTGCCATGAATCCTCAAGCAATTGCTGATGGAATTCAAGAAATGTTATTAGATAAGAAGCTGTGCGATACATTTGTTGATAACCTTTCAAATGAAAAGCTTGATACACAAGATGAAATAATGAAATTATACAATTTAATTGAAAAAATATAACAAAAATCATTGTTGTCCGATGAAATACACGTATAGTAACATTGGTGCAAATTTTATTTCCTTAATTTTCTTGCTACCAAATAGTTAACATCTTTAGGTATGCTCCGTTAGGAGCAAGATATTGGAAATTACAAAACAAGTTAACCTTCTTCTAATGTCACGTAGGGATTATATTTGTTGGAGATTTTAGTTTTCTGAAATTTTAATCAGACATCAATGGATGAAAATTAAAAATAGTAAAATAGACCTATTTTAGTTCAATAAATAGGCACTATTTTTATTTTTATCAAAAGGCGTTTAGTATTTGTGTCTTAAATTTAATTCTCTTGGGCACATAAGTAAACTTAATATAAGTTTTTAACTATCGCTATGAGCATTTCACACAACGAGCTTCAACCTAAGACACCATAAGGCACTGCAATAAGATGTTGAAATGCACTGAAATTTTTAAAACAGTGATTACTTTTATACTCAATGGCTAATTTTTTTACTCTATCGGAGTCAATTAAATTTATTATTTGTGAAAAAATCTACTGTCCGAAAAAATGTTTACTTTTGCTGATAGTATTTAGCTTTGAGAATATAGCAAAATAATACAAAAAAACCTTACCATTTGTGAGGATTTTTATCGAAAACTAATGAATAAATTGAGGTATTTTTATTTTTCTTATCATTATTTTTGAATTTATTGAAATTTATCCAAACTCAAACTCATTTTTTTAGAATTTAATTAAATAAAAATGGAATTTTTTTTACACATAGTACTTTTTTTTCTAAGTCTTATTTTTTTTGTAGATTTTATTTTTTTATTCAGTACTTGGCAAAGCCGCATTAAAATTGGAAGGTTTTCCAATGATGAATTGTGGAAAGAAAAAGTAAAAATTATTGCTGTACGATGGTTGAAAAAAACACCAACAGTCAAAGTCACAGATAATGACAGATTAATAATCATAGATATTCTTAGAGGAAACTATAAGCGAAATGCTATTCAAAGTTGGCAAGAAGCAGCTTTGTTATTAGGATTGAATGAATATCAAAAATCGACAAATGATGCTGATGTAAATGCTTCTATTGCTTCTTTTGTGTCCTCCAAGTTAACTTCACAAGGTCATTGGATTGTAAAACCTACAGAAGTTGATTCAGTAATTCTTGGTTATGCTTTTTTAAAGTTAGATAATTTTGATTTTATAAAGAATAGACCAGCCTTTGATTTTTTGTATGAAATGATTTTGAACTTGAAAGGAGCAGATGGCACTGTGGCTTACAGAAAACATACTTCAGATTATCGTTATGTAGATACTATAGGTTTTATTGCTCCTTTTTTGGTTCGCTACGGTCTGCTATTCCATCAACCAGAAGCCGTTGCTTTAGGAATCAATCAAATTCGTGTTTTTAATGCTCACGGAATGTTAGCGTCTCATTTTATACCATGTCATACCTATAATATAAAAACAAATTTGCCTGTCGGATTATTCGGTTGGGGACGAGGTTTAGGTTGGTATGCTATTGGATTAATTGATGCTTGGAGCGAATTGCCTGAAACACATCCTGAAAAGGATGAGGTGACTCAAATGGTAATTGCTTTTGCGAAAATGGCACTCTCTTTTCAAAATGATAACGGAAGTTGGAATTGGTTGATAACGAATAGACAATCTCAATTTGATTCTTCTGCTACGGCCACTTTAGCGTGGTTTTTTGCTAAAGCCAAAGCCATTACAAGTATCGCTGATAAAAGTGAGCAAGCCAAAGTTAAAGCGCTACATTATTTAATCGATTTTTCTCAAGGAGACACAAAATCTATTGGAGTTCACTCACAACATTTTGATGTTTTACCTTTTACACAAGGTTTTTGTTTAAGAACGTTATCTATATAATTTTATATGCTATTTAACTCTATTAATTTTGCCCTCTTTTTACCAATAGTTTTTCTATTGTATTGGTTTGTAGCTAATAAACATTACAAATATCAAAATATTTTGTTACTCGTTGCAAGCTATTTTTTTTATGCATGTTGGGACTATCGTTTTTTATTTCTTTTAGTTTTCTCTACTCTTCTAGATTACTTCACCGGACTTAAAATGTTCGATTCCAAGACAGTTTCAGGAAAGAAATTTTGGTTTTGGTTGAGTATTTTGGTCAATTTAGGTTTCTTAGGATTTTTTAAATATTATAATTTTTTTGTCAACTCTTTTGCAGAGGCACTTACAAATTTAGGAATGCACGTTGAGGTTTGGACATTAAACGTAATTCTTCCAGTTGGTATTTCATTTTATACTTTTCATGGTTTGTCTTATGTAATTGATATTTATTATAATAGAATTAAGCCTGAACGAAATTTTATTGATTATTCTGTTTTTGTTAGTTTCTTTCCGCTGTTGGTCGCTGGTCCAATAGAGAGAGCAACACATTTGCTGCCACAAATACAAAGAGAGCGAAAGTTCAATTATACTAATGCAGTAGATGGTTTGCGCCAAATTCTTTGGGGTTTATTTAAAAAAGTGGTCATAGCTGATAATTGTGCAGAATATGCTAATATTATTTTTAATAATTCCGAACAATATTCTGGAAGTACTTTGGTAATGGGAGCTTTGTTTTTTACCTTTCAAATTTATTGTGATTTTTCAGGATATTCCGATATCGCCTTGGGAACAGCAAGACTTTTCGGAATTGACTTATTAAGAAATTTTGCCTTCCCATATTTCTCTAGAGATATAGCCGAATTTTGGCGTCGTTGGCACATTTCATTATCAACTTGGTTTAGAGACTATTTATACATTCCGTTAGGTGGAAGTCAAGGAGGTACTTGGATGAAGGTTAGAAATACCTTTATAATTTTTCTTGTAAGTGGTTTTTGGCATGGAGCCAATTGGACTTTTATATTTTGGGGATTATTAAATGCACTTTATTTTATTCCTTTATTATTGGCTAAGAAAAACAGAAACTATATTGGAACGGTGGCCGAAGGTCTTGTTCTTCCTAATTTGAAAGAACTATTTTTAATGTTGTTTACTTTTAGTCTAACTGTTTTTGCATGGATATTTTTTAGAGCCAACTCACTTACTGATGCGTTTAGTTTTATTGGAGGTATTTTTGATGTCTCATTATTGTCATTTCCTACAATTTTTCCTAAGCATATTATTTTATTGGTTGTTTTTTTTATTATCATAGAATGGATTGGAAGAGAACAAAATTATACCCTCCAAGTTCTTGGATTAAAATGGCCTAAACTTGTTCGTTATGGTTTTTATTATTTAATAATTGCATTGATATTCATTTTTATGGGTAAAGAACAGGAGTTTATTTATTTTCAATTTTAGAGCATGAGAAAGTTTTTAGTATCACTTATATGGTTTTTTCTACCTGTTTTTATTAGTCTAATAGTTCTTTCTTTTGGATTAAAAAAAATGGTTATTAGCTCTGTTGATTTTACATTAGATAGTAAAATAAATACATTAGTGTTAGGTCATTCACAAACGGAGCATGCTTTTAAAGATTCTATTATTTCTGGATTAAAAAATCTATGCTTTGGTGGTGAGTCTTATTTTTACAATTATCAAAAATTAAAAATAGTTTTAGAGAAGAATAAAGAAAATAAAAACATTAAGAACATAATAGTTTCTTTCTCTAATAATCAGATAGAATCTGTTATGAATAAGTGGACCTATGGAGAGGAAACCGTTTTAAATTTTTACCCAAAATATTCCTTTGCGATTGACGCTGAAGATTCAAAATTAATCGCTGTAAATAATTTTAAATCGTTTCTAAAAGCAGAACAATTAGCGATGATTTCTAACGCAAAACTAATTATAAAAAGAAATAGTATATTTGACAATCGTAATTTTGGAGGCTATTTTTATATCAATAAATCGCAAGTAGATTCATTATTGCGAACTAATTATTTAGATCATTTTGTGAAAACTAATCCTAAAGGAATATCTACAATTAATTTGGCTTATCTAGACAAGATTGTTGAATTATGTAAAAAATATAATAAAAATTTATATCTTATTAGAACACCTATTCATAATAGTTTTTTTGAAAAATTAGATGAAAAAAAGTTTCAAGACATTCGAACTAAATACTATTCAAAAATTCCCTTTCTTGATTATCATGATTTTTCGATGGAAAACAAAGATTTTAAAGATTTTAATCATTTGAATGAAACAGGCGCTAAAAAGTTTTCAAACTATTTTAATAAGCTTCTAAGTTCAGGTTTATTGATTGAAAAGCAATTGTCAAAACAAACAAAAAAATCACCTAAATAACATTTTTTTATTCAAAACTATAATAATGAAACTATTATACATCACAAACGGTTTAAATGGCTCTGGTGGATTAGAACGCGTTCTGTCTATCAAGGCAAGTTATTTTGCTGAAAAGATGGGGTATGAAG
>JAIFLT010000029.1 GCA_020048955.1 Flavobacterium sp. | reverse complement strand
TAAGGTCATTTTCCGAATTGCCTATATTTCCCATTTATTTTTTTTAGCAAATATAATAATTTGTTGTTATTGTTAAAAGGGATAAGTCTTTCGTAATATTCTGGTGAAAGTTTAATTTCTCTAAGTCGATTATTTAAAGTTTGAACCGAAGCAAAAACATATTCATTTGAATTTGGTTCCATTCCATCAACCCATAAATCGCCGAAATTATTGTCTTTTAAAATTCCTTGAAAAGTTGCTTTTGCTTGTTGTAAAATTTCTTTTCTATGAGCGACAAAAAGTAACTTTGATGATTGATTATTGTTTCTAAAATTTTTATAATCAAAAGCAGAAATAACTGTTTTTCCAGTTCCTGTAGCGGCAACTAAAAGATTTCTATATCTATTATGAACTGTTCTTTCAACTTCTAACTTTTCAAGGATTTCACTCTGATAATGAAATGGTTTTAAATCAAAATAAGATGTTGTAAAAGTGTACTCTTTAGAAAATTTTCCTTGCTTTAAAGCTTCAACTAACTTTCCAGAATGAATATTTTTATCATATAATTCAAATTCTGAATTTTGCCAATAAGCTTCAAAAGTTTTCTTGAATTTATCTATAATATGGCCAACTTCTTTGGTTGTAATTTTTAGATTCCATTCTAATCCATCTGTTAATGCTGAACGAGAAAAATTTGAAGAACCAATATATCCAGTGTGAAAACCTGTTTTTCTTTGAAACAAATAAGCTTTTGCATGCAATCTTTCATTTCCTGTATTATAAGAAACTTTAACTTCTGTATTTTTTAATGAAGATAGAAACTCAACTGCTTTTGCATCTGTTGCGCCAATATATGTAGTTGTAATTACTCTCAGTTTTCCGCCTCTATCTGTAAATTCTTTTAATTCACGTTCTAAAATTCTAATTCCTTTCCATTTTATAAATGAAACTAGCAAATCTATTTCATCAGATGATAAAATTTCCTTTCGTAACTCACTTTCTAAAGTTGTTCCAGAATTTCCACCTGTAAAAAGTTCACTATGAATTAATCTTGTATAAGGTGTAATTTCTTTTAAGTGTAAATCTAAATCTGTAAAATGACTGTCAACTTTAGTAAAAACTGCTTTCAAAATTTTACCTTCAGTTTCTATTAAATCATCTTCAAACTCTTCTTTTTTCAATTCTTCTTTTAAAAAAAGAATAATTTTATTGGCAATCGCAATTTGAGTTTCAATAATATCTTCGCCTTTAATTAAGTTAAAAGCTTGTTTTATGGTTCTACCAATATGTTGAGATAATAATTGAGCCGCTTCCGCTTTGTCAATTGAAGTTTTCTTAACTTGAAAAGTATCTTTATCTAATTCGTTTAATTTATAGTTAATTAGTTTCGTGACTAATTCTTCATACAATCCTTGGTTCATAATTCAAGTTTTAAAAATTCTTCTACAATTGGCAGATCTGCTTCGGCCCAATCTAAATTTAATAATTCTGATATATCAAGTAGTTTAAAATCCTTATGTTCGGTCAAAATGATTTCTCCAGATACATATTTTGAGATAAATGGAATCAAATTGATTTTAAAAGTTCCATAATCATAAATACTATTTGATATTTTTTCTAAAATTTCAATTTCGATATTTATTTCTTCTTTTATTTCTCTTTTTATACAATCTATTTCACTCTCTCTATCCTCTAACTTTCCTCCTGGGAATTCCCATTTTAATGGCAATTTCATTTTTTCACTTCGTTGAGTTACTAAAATTTTATTATCAAAAAAGATAATTGCACATGTTACATTAATCATGTTTATAAAATTTTTATAAACTTAATTATAATTTTTCTATTTTTATGTAAACAATTATCATGACTTTCGCACAAAAAATAAAAACCCTAGAATCTTATTTAAATTTGCCTGAACAAAGCTATGCAGACTCTTTCAAGCAAGATATAATTATCTATTTTGAAGAAGATTTTACTGAAAATAATAAAGAGTTAGAATTTCTAAACAACCTCATTACAAAAGAAGAAATAGCAAATTTCATTGACAGACTAACATCAAGATTTATAATGAAATTTGATTCGGAGATTGAAACAGAAAATGACTTTATTTGTGATTATTTAGTCCATGGCTAACCCCTCCTCAACCAACCCGTAACACTAAACCTTCTTTCATTAGTAACTAAAACTTCGTGTTGCAATTCGTCGCTTTTAAAGAAAACGGTTTTGCCTTGCATGGGTGCAATGGTTTGGTTTTTGGGTTTTTGGTGTATAAAGAGTTCGCCACCATCTTGGGTGTTCCAATGTGGGTTTAGGTAACTCACCATCGAGAATTGGCGTTTGTTGTCGTCTTCAAATTGATCTACATGCGCTCGGTAAAAACTTCCAATTTCATACAACGAGTAATGAAACTCATAGCTTTTTATGTTGGTAAAACACGTTTCGTTTAGGTACACAATAAAGGCTTCTATTTTTTCTAGAAATTCCGTTTCGTGGCGGTTGTTATGGGCTTTGTCTAGCCAATAAATCTTGTCGTTTCTTATCAAATCGTCAAAATTCATTTTTAGGTCGTTTCCAACACCAGCCGTAATCATCTTTTGGTCGTTGTTCAAAGCAAGCATATTGGCTTTTAAATGATAACACAAATCGTCACTCAAAAAATGGTCGGCAATTCCTACTTTATCTGCAATATAACTCGCAATCAAGGTTTCAAAATTCGCATCCATACTACATTCCCACACTTGATTAGACAAGATGGTGTAAGGTAAGGCTTTAAAAACCAGCAAAATCATTATTTAACGTTTAGTATAAGAATTAAAAAATTTGAAAATTTGGATTGTGGATTTTTGAAAATTGCTACATTGCCAAAATATTTAAATAATTAATTTAAAAAATTTAATAAAAACTGTTTTTAATCGATTATTTAATAAAAAATAAATTATAACCTTATATTTTTAAATCATAATAGCTATAAAAACTAATATTTTTATATTTTTACCCTGTTTTTTATGGGGTCAATTGTAAAAATAATTAAAATGAGTTTAGAAAAACGTTGGATATCGGCTTTTGTAATTATTACTGTGGTGGCAGTGACGGGTTTGTTTTGGCAACACCAACCGCCAACTACCAATTTCAACGAAGCCAACACCATTAATTTTGCCGATGTAGCTTGGTTGCTTACGGCATCGTGCTTGGTTTTGCTAATGACACCTGGATTGTCTTTTTTCTATGGCGGAATGGTAGGTAAGAAAAACGTTATTTCTACCATGCTCAAAAGCTTTATCTGCCTTGGAGTAGTAAGTTTGCTATGGGTAACCGTAGGGTTCAGTCTTTCCTTTGGCAGTCCAATAGGCATCAACCTCAACGGAACATATTATGGTATTATAGGCAATCCGCTAGATTTTGCCTTCTTCGATCAAGTAGAACTCTTGCCTCACAAAGCTTTAGGTTCTAGTATTCCTTTCATTTTGTTTGCCCTTTTTCAAATGAAATTTGCTGTGATTACGCCTGCCATCATAACCGGCGCTTTAGCCGAGCGTATTCGCTTTATCTCTTTCCTTTTGTTTATTTGTTTGTTTACAGTTTGTATTTATGCACCGTTATGCCACATGATTTGGCATCCTCACGGCTTATTGGGTGGTTATTTCGGTGTAAAGGATTTCGCAGGAGGTACAGTAGTGCACATGAGTGCAGGTTTCGCAGCATTAGCAGGAGTCATTGTTTTGGGTAAAAGAAAAAACAGCGAACACATTCCGACCAACATCCCATTCGTGCTTCTAGGAACTGGATTGCTATGGTTTGGCTGGTTTGGTTTTAATGCAGGTTCGGCACTTGCTGCCAATGGCACAGCAGCCATGGCATTTGCAACCACCACCATAGCATCGGCATCAGCCATGATGACGTGGGTATTTTTTGATAGACTAAACGGAAGAAAAGTTTCTGCACTCGGAGCTTGTATTGGTGCAGTAGTTGGTTTAGTAGTCATCACTCCATCAGCTGGATTTATTACCATTCCACAAAGTATTTTCTTTGGTTTCATTGGCGCCATAGTTTCCAACAAAATGGTTTATTGGAAAAAGCTAAAGCAAATAGACGACACGCTAGACGTTTTTGCTTGTCACGGCGTTGGCGGAATTATGGGTATGATTCTAACAGCCATCTTCGCTCAAGGAGAAAATGCCAGCTTGTTGCACGGCGGTTGGAGTGTTTTTGGTCACCACATGATGGCATTGGTTTTGGTTTCTGCGTTCACTTTTGGTGGCGCCTATTTGCTTTTTAAACTAACCAACCTCATCATCCCAATCCGCGTCACAGAAGAATCAGAAGATTTAGGCTTAGACTTATCGCAACACGGTGAGAAGTTATAATTTACATTTGAAAGACTACAACACAGATTAAAGAAATTGAAGTATTTACCGTCACTTCGAGTGATTTTATATTTTAAAAACGCCAGTTTTTGAAATGTAAAATTATATCGAGAACCCATTAAAAAATGAAGTCAGTGCTACTAAGTTCTCGATACATTTTTTAAAAAATTGCTCCATCGCAATTTTCTAAAAAACACTCGAAGTGACGAAAGCATAAAATAGATCGTTTTGTTAAACCAAGAACCTATTGAAAATAATTTCCAGAAGTCCCAATAAATCAAAATACTTAGCATTAACCTCCGTCACTTCGAGTGATTTTATGTTTTAAAAACGCCAGTTTTTGAAATGTAAAATTATATCGAGAACTTATGAAAAACTGATGTCAGTGCTACTAAGTTCTCGATACATTTTTTAAAAAATTGCTCTATCGCAATTTTCTAAAAAACACTCGAAGTGACGTAAGTATACAATAGAATGTTTTTTTAAACTAAGAACCCATGAAAAGCATAATTAAAAAGTCCCAATAAATCAAAATACTTAGCATTAACCTCCGTCACTTCGAGTGATTATATATTTTAAAAACGCCAGTTTTTGAAATGTAAAATTGTATCGAGAACTTATGAAAAGATGATGTCAGTGCTCCCAAGTTCTCGATACATTTTTTAAAAAATACTCGAAGTGACGATAAAGTAAAAAGAAAAATTATAATAATTTCTCCAATCTGTGTTCCAAAAACTATGTTTCCTAACACAAAGCGAAGTGCCTTTACCCTAAAACAAATCTATGTTTCTATGTGTTTAAAAAAACTTTTGTGCCTTTTGTGTTTAAAAAATCTTTATTTTTATCAAAACAAATCTCATGAAAAAACTACTCTTCACACTAGCACTTATAACACAATTGTCCTTTGCACAAGACAAGCAAGCAATAAATACGATGCTAGACAATTGGCACAAAGCAGCAGCCGAAGTTCAGTTTGATAACTACTTTAGCTACCTCACCGACGATGCCATCTACATAGGAACCGATGCCACAGAAAACTGGAATAAAAAACAATTTCAGGCTTTTGCAAAACCTTATTTTGATAAAGGACGTGCATGGAGTTTCACCGCTTTAGAAAGAAACATCTATTTCTCTAAAGATGGAAAAACAGCTTGGTTTGATGAACTGTTAAACACTCAAATGAAAATCTGTAGAGGTTCTGGTGTGTTAGTAAAAGTAAAAAACACTTGGAAAATAAAGCACTATGTTTTATCCATGACCGTACCCAACGACAACTCTGATGAGGTTACAAAAATAAAAGCGCCTATTGAAGACGTTTTGATTGGTAAATTGAAGAAGTAGTTTTCAGATGTCAGTTTTCAGATTTCAGATGGCAGATCTCAGCATTAAAAATATAAGTTCATTGAAACTTTCATTTGCTATCTACTAACTGCAATCTGAAACCTGAAATCTGCTATCTCAAATTCTCCAACATCACTTCGGTCATGGAATCCATTTCAAATTGATGTTTCCAACCCCAATCGACTCTTGCACAAGAATCATCGATTGACGCAGGCCAACTATCAGCAATCTTCTGGCGGAAATCAGGTTTGTAAGAAATTGTAAAATTTGGAATATGTTTTTTAATTTCAGCTGCAATTTCTTCAGGAGGAAAGCTTATTCCAGATAAATTATAAGACGAACGGATTTTAACATCCTCCGATTTAGCTTGCATAATTTCAATTGTGGCGCGAATGGCATCATCCATATACATCATTGGCAATTTAGTATCTTCTGAAAGAAAACATTCAAAACTTCCTTTTTCTAATGCTTTGTGATAAATATCTACCGCATAATCTGTAGTTCCACCACCAGGTTCAGTAGTCCAACTAATCAATCCAGGATAACGAATACTTCTAACGTCTACACCATATTGATGGTGGTAATATTCACACCAACGCTCTCCTGTTTGTTTAGAAATTCCATATACCGTTGTAGGCTCCATGATGGTATATTGTGGCGTATTGTCTCTTGGAGTAGTTGGTCCGAAAACCGCAATACTAGAGGGCCAAAAGATTTTTTTTATTTTTCCGGCTTTCGCTAAATTCAATACGTGAAATAGCGAATTCATATTCAAATCCCAAGCAAAAGCAGGATTTTTCTCAGCTGTAGCAGAAAGTAAAGCTGCCATTAAGTAAACATCGGTAATGTGATACTGCTCAATTAAATGCTCAATCTGGTTGTAATCTAATGCATTAACAACTTCAAAAATTCCGTTATTAACGATATCATTATTTAGTTTTCGAATATCGGAAGCAATCACGTTGTCGTTTCCGTAAATACTTCTTAATTTGGTGGTTAACTCGGTACCTATTTGCCCACAAGCACCGATAATTAATATTTTAGTAGTCATAGTTTGTTTAGTTTGTGTTACAAAGATAACGTTTTCGTTAGAATGATATAGAACATTCTATTTGAAAAACAATTCGTAAACATTTATAAAACCTTTCACAAAATCTCTAAAACAAAACTCCTACTTTTGTACTTTTGTAATCAAACCCATTTTTCTTCTAATGAAGTTATCATTGCTGTATCTAGTTTTCTTTATGTTAGTATTGGCATCGTGTCAAAACGATAACGCTACACTAATTATTGAACAACAGAAAGAAGCTAAGAAAAAAGAAGTCATTTTCAACAACATCAACCGCGGATGGGTTTTTAATATTGCACCTGTAGAGCCTATAACGCAAAGCCGCATCAACAGTTGGATGGAATGGCGCAACTTTCTAACAGAAATCAATCAAAAACCAAAGAGTACCATTGGCGCTTTTCAGAAAAAATCGAAAGTGCTTTCTGTAAAAGTTATGGACTTAAACAACACTATTCCATTAGAATTCAATAAGCCACAAGTTAAAGCCAGAATCGCAGTTGTTACAACCAAAATAAAATCGTTGGATTTATTCATTCACCTAAACCAAATTCCCGATGCAAAAGTGGTAAAGCTTGTTGGTGAAATAAATATGGAAGTAGAATACCTACAATTACAAATGGAAGAAATTGTAAAAAGAAGTCTAATACCTAGAGAAGATGGCGAACCAGATATTTTGAGTATGAAAGACTCAACAAGAGCTGTTCCATCAACAAATATTGATCCCGATTTAGAATAATTTTGAGTAAAAACTACATCCTTTCTGTCTATCAAAAGTCGGCAAAAGTCCAACTTTTATCCAATGCTTTAGAGCAACGAGATTCCAAAATAAACGCAAAAGGTTTAGTAGGTTCGGCGTTGTCTTTTGTAATTCAATCAACTTTTGAAAAAGCAGAATTGCCTTTTTTATTGCTATTCAGTGATAAAGAAGAAGCGGCTTATTATCTCAACGATTTAGAGCAACTCATCAACGATCAAGAGGTGTTGTTTTATCCAGGTTCGTACCGTCGTCCTTATCAAATAGACGAAACCGATAATGCCAATATTCTACTTAGAGCAGAAGTTTTAAACCGAATCAATTCGCGTAAAAAACCAGCTATAATTGTTTCTTACGCTGAAGCCATTTTTGAGAAAGTAGTTACCAAAAAAGACCTTGACAAAAACACGTTAAAAATTTCGGTAAACGATAAAATTGCTATTGATTTCATTAACGAAGTGCTTTTTGAATACCATTTTAAAAGAGTAGATTTTGTTACAGAACCAGGAGAATTCTCTGTTCGAGGTGGAATTGTAGATGTTTTTTCTTTTTCAAATGACAATCCGTATAGAATAGAATTTTTCGGAAACGAAGTAGATTCCATCAGAAGTTTTGATGTTGAAACGCAATTGTCTATTGAAAAACTCAAGAAAATAGCCATCATTCCCAATGTGGAAAACAAATTTTTCGAAGAAAATAGAGAAAGTTTCTTAGATTACATCGACCAGAAAACAGTGATTTTCATTCAGAATACCGATTTACTTTGCCACCAACTAGACAAACTTTTTGCCAAAGCCACCGAAGTATTTGGCAAATTAGATGCTACGATAAAACACCTTGAACCTAAAGATTTATTTCTTAATCAAGAACAATTTTTAAAGAAAGCCTTGAACTTTTCTTTAGTAGAATTGAGCAATGCGCCAACTTATAAAATTGATAAAACAATTGAATTTCATATTCAACCACAACCTTCCTTCAATAAACAATTTGATTTATTGATGAACAACTTGGCAGAAAATCACTTCAACGGAATTAAGAATTATTTGTTTTGTTCCAATGAAAATCAAGCCAATCGTTTTCATGATATTTTTGAAGACCTTGATATAGAAAATTCCAATAATCAAATTCCAAATTCCAATACTGAGGAAAATTCATCAACCTACAACCCAAAACCTACAACCCAAAACCTTTCAAAGCAATACAAAACCGTTGTTTTTACATTATTTCAAGGATTTATTGATGAAGAAAACCAAATAGCGTGTTATACCGACCATCAAATATTTGAACGTTACCACAAATTCAATATTAAAAATGGTTATTCTAAGAAACAAACCATCACTCTAAAAGAGTTAACTTCTCTGACAGTAGGCGATTATGTAACGCATATTGATCACGGAATTGGAAAATTTGGTGGATTGCAAAAAATACAGGTAGAAGGAAAAACACAAGAAGCTATAAAATTAGTTTACGCCGATAATGACATTGTTTATGTAAGCATTCATTCGCTGCATAAAATTTCTAAATACAACGGAAAAGACGGCGCACCACCAAAGATTTACAAGCTGGGAAGTGGCGCTTGGAAAGCCTTAAAACAAAAAACAAAAGCACGAGTAAAACACATTGCCTTCAACTTAATTCAGCTTTATGCCAAGCGAAGATTGGAAAAAGGATTTGCTTGCGCACCAGATAGTTACATGCAAAAAGAGTTGGAAAGTTCGTTCATTTATGAAGACACGCCCGACCAAATTACAGCAACTCAAGACGTTAAAGCCGACATGGAAACTGATAGACCCATGGACCGATTAGTCTGTGGTGACGTTGGTTTTGGTAAAACAGAAGTTGCCATTCGTGCTGCTTTTAAAGCTGTTGATAACGGAAAGCAAGTGGCCGTTTTGGTTCCAACTACAATTTTGGCGTACCAACATTATCGCACTTTTTCTGAACGATTGAAAGACATGCCAGTTTCTGTAAATTACTTAAACCGATTTAGAACTGCCAAAGAAAGAAACGAAACCATTAAAAATCTTGGTGAAGGAAGAGTTGACATCATCATTGGAACCCATCAATTGGTTAATAAAGATGTAAAATTCAAAGATTTAGGATTGCTGATTATTGATGAAGAACAAAAATTTGGAGTAAACGTAAAAGACAAACTCAAAACGATTTCGGCAAATGTGGATACGTTGACCTTGACGGCGACTCCAATTCCGAGAACGTTGCAATTTTCTTTGATGGCTGCTCGTGATTTATCAGTAATTACAACGCCTCCACCCAATAGATATCCTATTGAAACGCATGTGGTTCGTTTTCACGAAGAGTTAATTCGTGATGCTATTTCGTATGAAATTCAAAGAAACGGTCAAGTGTTCTTTATCAATAACAGAATTGAAAACATCAAAGAAGTTGCCGGAATGATTCAACGATTGGTTCCAGATGCCAGAGTTGGAATTGGTCACGGACAATTAGATGGTAAAAAATTAGAAGAATTGATGCTTGCCTTTATGAATGGCGAATTTGATGTTTTAGTAGCCACAACAATTATTGAAAGTGGCTTGGATGTGCCAAATGCGAACACAATTTTTATCAATAATGCCAATAATTTTGGCTTGTCCGATTTGCATCAAATGCGTGGTCGTGTGGGAAGAAGTAATAAAAAAGCGTTTTGTTATTTCATCACGCCACCTTATTCTGCCATGACCGATGATGCTAGAAAACGTATTCATGCTTTAGAACAATTTTCTGAATTAGGAAGCGGATTTAACATTGCCATGAAAGATTTGGAAATTCGTGGTGCAGGCGATTTATTAGGCGGAGAACAAAGTGGTTTCATCAACGACATCGGATTTGATACCTACCAAAAAATCATGAACGAAGCCATTGAAGAGTTGAAAGAAAACGAATTCAAGAAATCATGAACGAAGCCATTGAAGAGTTGAAAGAAAACGAATTCAAGGATTTGTATCCAACAGAAAACGACATCGAAACCAAAGAATACGTTAAAGATTTACAAATCGACACCGATTTTGAATTGCTATTTCCAGACGAATACATCAATAACATTACCGAGCGTTTGAACTTATACAACGAATTGAGTTTAATTAAAAACGAAGAGGCCTTGCAAGTATTCGAACAGAAATTAATTGACCGATTTGGAGCTTTGCCAAAAGAAGCTATTGCCTTACTAAATAGCATCCGAATAAAATGGAAAGCAACCGCTATCGGAATCGAGAAATT
>JAIFLT010000063.1 GCA_020048955.1 Flavobacterium sp. | reverse complement strand
TTTTGCATATTTCCTTGCACTTAATATCACAAATATACAGCTAATCCTTTATAAATAAAGAGATTTTAGTTTTTCAGCAGACCCTAATTAATATAATTGTTCCTATGAAAGGCTGCGCAAACGTCTCCTGACTTTGCGCAATTTTTTTTTATTTTTTATAAAACTCCAAGTGCTTTTATTGTAATCACTGCCGATGGTGTTTATAGCAAACATTATTATGCAGGTTCACAGCGTATTGGAAGCCGTCTTGGCGATACTGATGCCAGTATATTTGATGTTACCCAAACAACTCCAAGAGCTAGAGGTAAAGAAAATGATTTTGATGCTAAAAAACGCCAACAAGCTCAAAAAACTCCCAGAACTAGTGTTATTCGACTTTTGCCAGGAAAGTTGTTTGAAGTGGTTTAAGTTAATCAAATCCTAGTTTGACTCTCACTCTTCCTAAAACTTCATTGGCAATTACATGCGCTTTTTGAGCACCTTTTTGCAACAAAGCATCCACTTCTTCAAGATGGTTGATGTAGTAGTTATATTTTTCTCTTTCGGTTTTAAATTTCTCGCAGATTAATTCAAACAAAGCTTGTTTGGCGTGACCATAACCATAATTTCCACCAACATAATTTTGTTTCATGCTTGCAATTTGTTCTGCATTTGCAAGTAATTTATAAAGAGCAAAAATGTTGCAAGTATCTGGATTTTTGGGTGCTTCAAGTGGCGTGCTATCGCTTTCAATAGACATAACTTGTTTACGTAAAGCTTTATCATCAAGGAAAATATCAATACTATTTCCACGAGATTTACTCATTTTATTTCCGTCAGTTCCAGGTATGTACATGGTTTCTTCTTGCACTTTTCCTTCAGGAATAACAAAGGTTTCACCCATTTGATGATTAAATCTTGAAGCTACATCACGAGTAATTTCAATATGTTGCATTTGGTCTTTTCCAACAGGAACGAAGTTTGCATCATATAATAAAATATCGGCAGCCATCAACATTGGATAAGTAAATAATCCTGCGTTTACGTCTTCTAATCTATCGGCTTTATCTTTAAATGAATGTGCCAAAGTCAATCTTTGAAACGGAAAGAAACAACTTAAATACCATGACAATTCTGCCGTTTGAGGCACATCACTTTGACGGTAAAAAGTTACTTTATTGATATCTAACCCACAAGCTAGCCAAGCTGCAGCCGTACTATAAGTGTTTTTTCTTAGCGTTTCACCCTCTTTAATTTGAGTAATGGAATGTAAATCGGCTATAAACAAAAACGATTGATTATCAGGATTATTAGACAACTCAATTGCCGGAATGATAGCTCCAAGTAAATTGCCTAAATGTGGTGTGCCTGTGCTTTGAACGCCTGTAAGTATTTTTGCCATAATTGTATCATTAACTTGTTCTGAATATAGTTCAGAATTTCAGTATCAAAATTTATTTGATGCAAAGTTAATCCTTTGTAGTATAAATTGCATACTATTACTTATTTTTGACGCTATGAGATTGTTAAAAATTATTTTTTGGGTGCTTTGGCGTGTTTGGTTTTACATTTTAATGGGTGCGCTTATCCTGATAATGTTGCCATTTTTGTTACTTTCAATTGTGAAAGAAGAATGGTATCCTTATTTTTTTGTAATGGCAAGAATTTGGGCTAAAGGCATTCTTTTAGGAATGGGTTTTTATACCAAAATTGAAAGAGAGCAAGAGTTAGAAAAAGGCAAAAGTTATATGCTAGTTGCTAATCATACCTCAATGACCGATATCATGTTGATGCTTTCTATGGCTCAAAATCCTTTTGTTTTTGTTGGAAAAAAAGAATTATCTAACATTCCGCTTTTTGGATTTTTTTACAAACGCACTTGTATTTTAGTAGACAGAAGTAGTCAAAAGAGTAGGATGGAAGTTTTTGCAAGGGCACAGAAACGATTAAATCAAGGTTTAAGTATTTGTATTTTTCCCGAAGGCGGTGTTCCTGATGAGTCTGTAATGTTAGACGAATTCAAAGATGGTGCTTTCAAGTTAGCTATTGAACATCAAATTCCAATAGTTCCAATGACTTTTGCCGATAATAAAACTAGAATGTCTTATACTTTTTTAAGTGGAAGTCCGGGAATGATGCGTGCCAAAATGCATAAGTTTTTTGATACAAAAGGAAAAACATTAGAAGATAAGAAAGCTATTAAGGAGGAGGTTCGTTCCATCATTTTAAAACAATTGCAAAAGTATAGTAAATAAAAAAGAGCGCCTAACTAAAGCGCCCTTTTCCGTTATTACTCGAAAGCAATAACATCACTTAACTAATTATAAACTAATCTAACCTAACTTAAAAAGTATAATTTAATCCAGAATACACGCCAAACACAAAGGGTTTAAAATTTCCTGCATCCTTACTAAATGTATTTATTTGATACTTAAACACAGGTTCTATGCGCGCCTCAAGACGTTTTAAGAAGCCATATTTTAAACCTAATCCTAGATTTCCACTAAAGTGAACATTGTTCAAATTGTTTGCTTCACCAATTTTCAAATTCAATTCTGATGATTGAAGATAAATCTCATTTCTATTAAGAACTAACGTACTCATTCCTCCAATTAAATCAATTCCAAAATTCTTATCCAAAATTTTGTAAGTAACTTCCAGAGGCATCTCTATGTAACCCAATTTTTGATTTAAACTACCTTCAAATTTTTGTATTGGTCTATTAAATAAAGTGTTTACATTACTCAAGCTTTCAATAACTAAAAGAGAACCGGGCACATTTGGGTTTAATCCGCTTAATCTACTGCTTACGGTTGGAGTTTGATAATACAAAATTCCATTAGTATCATAATCAACGTTTAGTATATTAACACCTGTTCTTATTTTTATTTTTTTATTTATGGCATAATTTACACCAATTCCATAACTAATATTTTCTGCCGAATAGACTTTGTCGTTTTCTTTTAATTTACTGTCAAGTGGCGAACCATTTGAAGTTGAACTGAAATAAATAGGCGCAACATTAGAGGTAACTTGCCACCTATTTATTTTTTGTTCAGTAACTGTTTGCTTTTCTTTTTCATTTAGCAATTCTTCCAGCGCATTTGGCTCAACACTAGCAATTGATGTTGAGTCATTTTTTTTAATTATTGGTTCATCTGTTTTGGGAGTTAAAACAGTTGTTTTTCTATCTGATGTTGTATTCTTTACAATAGAATTATTTTCTTTTGATGGGTTTACAACTTTGTCAATACTATTATTTTTTTCTTTTTCTTTGATTTCTTGATGAACTAGAACTTCATTATTAGAAGCACTATTGCTTTTATTTTTTTCATTTAAATCGTTATTTTTTTCAAAAGCAATTTTACTGTCAGAATTAATGTTGCTCAATTTTAACGATGTTTTTCTTTTCTTTTCTTTTTTAGAACCATTGTTTACAAGTTGACTATCTGAATTTGATGAAACTTTATTGGGTTCAACAAAAGGTTTTTTATTAATTTCAGAATTAGCAACCTGAGTTCTATTATTTAACTTAACGTCAATTTTATTTATTTTAGAATTTGTTTTATTATTTCCGTCAGATTTAGAATTCGTTTCTTTTATTACAACATCATTTACGTTGTTATCAGATGAAACGGTTTTAGAATTGTCAGAAGTTATGGTTTTACTTCCATTTATAACAATTGGATTTGTATTTTTATTTACAGAATCTTTTGAATTTTCTTTATCATTTTTCTCCTGATTTACAATCGAATTTTCATTGTTATTAGTTGTATTCAAACTGTTGTAGGCAAAAAAACC
The DNA here is from genome assembly GCA_020048955.1 of Flavobacterium sp. Classification (GTDB taxonomy): domain Bacteria; phylum Bacteroidota; class Bacteroidia; order Flavobacteriales; family Flavobacteriaceae; genus Flavobacterium. The sequence continues at coordinate 6,716 of JAIFLT010000063.1, read as the reverse complement.
AATTACTAAAGCAGCAGCAATACCCGATAGTTTCCACCAAAACGGAATTATTCTTGTTTTTTTCTTTTCTTTTAATTTGAGTTCAATGTTTTTCCAGATAAATTCTTCTGGAGTAACCTCATGATTTTCAAATTTTTCTTGAAAGAGATTGTTTATATTTTTTCTTTCATTCATTTTATGGAAGGCATTTTTACACTGCCGGTATTATTTTCAATTTTTTCTTTCAATATCATTTTTGCTCTAGACAAATTAGATTTAGAGGTTCCTACTGATATTCCTAAGGAGTCGGAAATTTCTTGATGCGAATAATTTTCAAAAACACTAAGATTAAAAACCAATCGATACCTATCGGGTAATTCTTGTATAATTTTCATCAAAAAATCTATTGAAACTCCATCTTCTATTTCAACTTCAACTTCTTCGGCAATATCTTCGTCTATTGGGCTTAAAAAACTTTTATTTCTATATTGCTGCAGAACTTGGTTTACCATAACTCGCTTAATCCATCCATCAAACGAACCTTTGAATTCGAAGGAATTAATTTTTTCAAAAACTAATAAAAAGCCATCTTGTAAATTATCTTGAGCTTCGGCATAATTGCGTGAATATTTTAAGCATACAGAGAACATTTTTGGTGCGTATTGCCTATACAATTGTTCTTGTGCTTTGATATCATTTTTTTTGCAATCATGTATTAATTGTTCTAAACTCAAGAGCTATGTTTTAATGGTCTACTACTACATCATATTCTAAATAATTATCAACACCCTGCACATCTGTTCCTGTCCAGAATTTAAAATGATACGTTCCTATTGATTTTGGAAGAAACGGTAAAGGCATTTCTAAAATAGTTTGATTATCTGTTTGACAATTGTCTTGTTCTACCTTGATACTTTCAATTGCTACAGTTCTTACAAATTCAAAAGATTCGTAATAAAAATCACTGAATAAATGACAAGACGAAGGGCGTTTATATTTTACTGTTATATTTGTTACACTATCCTTAGCAAATTCAGTAGGCATTATAACTTGATAAACTGGGTTTATTTCATAAGAATAGGCTTGTTCTTCGCTCACATCGCAAGAGAAAAGCACAAATGAAAAAGCAATTAAAAAAACTATTTTCTTCATATTAATAATGATTTATATATTATTAGATGCAAAAAAGATAAAAAGGTTGCGTATAAATATAAAAAAAAATCCGCCGAAGCGGATAATTTATTTTTAAGCGTTATTTTCTTTGATTAGAGCTTTGATTTTTAGTTCTAATTCGTCTGCCAATTCTGGATTGTCTTTTATCAATGCTTTAACGGCATCTCGACCTTGTCCTAGTTTGGTTTCACCATAGCTAAACCACGAACCTGCTTTTTTAATTACTTCAAATTCTACCGCCAAATCAAGTATTTCACCTGTTTTAGAAATTCCTTCGCCATACATAATATCGAATTCGGCTGTTTTAAAAGGTGGCGCTACTTTATTTTTAACCACTTTCACTTTTGTACGGTTTCCAACAACGTTTTCACCATCTTTAATTTGAGAGGAACGACGAATATCTAAACGAACAGAAGCATAAAATTTTAAAGCATTTCCTCCTGTTGTAGTTTCAGGATTTCCAAACATTACTCCAATTTTCTCTCTCAACTGATTGATGAAAAATACAGTACAATGTGTTTTGCTGATGGTTCCTGTTAATTTTCTCAAAGCTTGCGACATTAAACGAGCGTGTAATCCCATTTTAGAATCACCCATTTCGCCTTCAATTTCACTTTTTGGCGTTAAAGCAGCAACGGAGTCAATAACTACAATATCAATGGCGCCTGAACGGATTAAATTTTCAGCAATTTCTAAGGCTTGTTCTCCATTATCTGGTTGCGAAATGATTAAATTTTCAATATCAACACCCAATTTTTCTGCATAATTTCTGTCAAATGCGTGTTCGGCATCAATAAATGCTGCAATGCCTCCAGCTTTTTGAGCTTCTGCAATGGCATGAAGGGTTAAAGTAGTTTTACCTGAAGATTCTGGACCATAAATTTCTATAATTCTTCCTTTTGGATAACCATTTACGCCCAAAGCTAAATCTAAACCTAACGATCCTGAAGAAATAGTTTCTACTTCTTCAACGGCTTTATCGCCCATTTTCATTACGGTTCCTTTTCCGTAGGTTTTGTCTAATTTGTCAAGCGTAAGTTGTAACGCTTTTAATTTTGCATCTTTTTCTGAACTCATTTTTTCTATATTTTTGGCTTTTAAAGTTGTAAAAATAAATAAAAAAAGAATGTAAATGAAGTTTATAGAAATGAGTTTTGAACAATTCCATCCAAAATATATTTAGTACTTTTGCCAACAATTTTTTTTCAACTATGGAGAAGCTAATTTCTTATCCAATTTCGGTTATTTATTATGTATGTTTTGGATTAACATTATGTGTTTTTCATCCCATTCAATGGATATGTTTCAATATATTTGGCTATCAGGCGCACAAAAAAAGTGTAGATTATCTTAATTTTTTCCTTGTAAAATGCACCAATCTTCTGGGTACTACCTATACTTTTAAAAATAGAAAAGTAATCCCTAAAAATGTTCCCATAATTTTTGTGGCAAACCACCAAAGTATGTATGATATTATTGGGATAATTTGGTATTTAAGAAAGTTTCACGCCAAGTTTGTAAGTAAAAAAGAATTAGGAAAAGGAATTCCAAGTGTGTCTTACAATTTGCGTTATGGAGGTTCGGTATTGATTGATAGAAAAGATCCAAAACAAGCTATTCCAACCATTAAAGGTTTGTCAGAATACATTGAAAAACACAAACGTTCTGCCGTAATTTTCCCCGAAGGAACTAGAAGTAAAGACGGAAAACCAAAAGAATTCGCACAAAGTGGATTGAAAATATTGTGTAAATATGCTCCTTCTGCCTATGTTGTGCCAATTTCTATCAATAATTCGTGGAAAATGGTTAAATTTGGTGCTTTCCCAATGGGTTTAAGAAATAGATTAGAATTTATCATTCATGAACCAATGGCGGTAAAAGATTTTTTATTTGAAGAATTAATGGAGAAAACTGAAAAAGCGGTGGTTGAATCGTTAAAATAATAATCAGATTTTATTTTGTCTCAAATCTAAAGTCTACAACACAAATAAAATGTCTATAAAAAACGTGCGTTTAGAAGTGATGCAATTTCTAGAAAACAAAGTTGATGGCTTCGTTGATCAGTTTTTAATACCGGCTGAAAAAATATGGCAACCTTCCGATTTTTTACCAGATTCTCAAAGTGATAATTTCTTTGAAGAAGTAAAAGAATTGCAAGAAATTGCCAAAGAGTTGCCTTATGATTTTTGGGTAGCTATGGTAGGCGATACCATTACAGAAGAAGCGCTACCAACCTACGAATCGTGGTTGATGGAAGTAGAAGGTGTTGATAATGAAGGTAGAAATGGCTGGTCTAAATGGGTGCGTCAATGGACTGGAGAAGAAAACCGTCATGGAGATTTATTAAATAAATATCTTTATTTGTCTGGGCGAGTGAATATGAAAGAAGTAGAAATTACGACCCAACATTTAATAAACGATGGTTTTGATATTGGAACAGGAAAAGATCCTTACAAAAACTTTGTTTACACAAGCTTTCAAGAACTAGCAACCTATGTTTCTCACAATAGAGTCTCTCAAATTGCTAAGCAGTTTGGCGATGTTAAACTTTCTAAAGCATGCAAAATGATTGCTGGAGATGAAATGCGTCATCATCACGCTTATTCTGAATTTATTAATCAAATTTTTAAAGTAGATCCCTCCGAAATGATGTTGGCTTTTCAATACATGATGAAACAAAAAATCACAATGCCAGCTCATTTCTTGAGAGAATCGGGACAATCTATAAGTACTGCTTTCAATCAGTTTTCTGATTCTGCTCAAAAATTGGGCGTTTACACTGCCAACGATTATGTAGAGATTATGCAAAAATTATTAGACAAATGGAGCATAGATAAAATTACTGGATTAACCGATGAAGCCGAGAAAGCAAGAGATTATTTGATGAAATTACCTGCAAGAATGGCTAAAATTTCTGAAAGATTGATTTTGCCAGAGGAAACTTATATTTTTAAATGGGTGCAACCTGCTTTGATAAAGTAAATTTTGAAAAATATTAAAATTCCAAATTCCAATATTAATTTAGATTTTGGAATTTTTTATAAAGTGGAATATGAGTTTAATTGATAACACGATTTTATTTGTAAAGCAAAAACTCGAAAATGCAGAAGCCGGTCACGATTGGTTTCATATAGAAAGAGTGTATAAAAATGCTTTGTTAATTGCTCAAGATGAAGTTTGTGATATTCAAATTGTAAAACTTGGAGCATTACTTCATGATATTGCCGATAGTAAATTCAATGACGGAGATGAAACGGTTGGACCAAAAGTGGCTAGAGCTTTTTTAGAATCTCAAAAAGCTTCTGAAGAAATCATTGTTGATGTGGTAAATATTATCGAAAACATCTCCTTCAAAGGAGGAAATTTTGAAAAAAAATTTAACTCCATCGAACTAGAAATTGTTCAAGACGCCGATCGTTTAGATGCTATTGGAGCAATCGGAATTGCAAGAACATTTAATTATGGTGGATTTAAAAACAGGCAATTGTATAATCCTGAAATTGATCCTAAACTCAACATGAGCAAGGAAGAATATAAAAAAAGTGCCGCCCCAACTATCAATCATTTTTATGAAAAATTGTTATTGCTAAAAGATAAAATGAACACCAAAACCGGAAAACAATTAGCACAAGAAAGACATAAATTTATGGAATTATTTTTGTCTCAATTTTATGCAGAATGGGATGGGGAGAAATAGTATTCAGTCTCAGTTTTCAGTCTCAGTTTTCAGTTTTTCACATAATTTATACACCCAATTGTCATTATGTAGGAAGCTCATTAGAATTTAAAGAAAGTTGCAGTTTTTAATCTCAGTTTCAGTTTAAAGTAAAAAGTCCCAAAAGTTTTCTTTATGAATTACTTGAGTAGTTTTTGGATGGTAGTTGGAGGTAAATGATTTTGTGAATTTCACTTTTACATTTGGATTGTATTTTATTTCAAATGCATCAATTTCTGTATTTTTAACCTCAAGAAAATCAATTTCTGCTTGTTGGGTATTTCTCCAAAAATAGGTGTCTTTATATTGATTTTCATAAGACAATTTCTTTCTTCGTTCGCTAATAATAAAATTCTCCCACAAAGCGCCAATGTCATCTCGAAGCTCAATAGGTGAGAAGTTTTTTATGATTCTATTGCGCAAACCATTATCCCAAAAATAGATTTTTCTTCCTTTTCTAATCTCGTTATCTTGGTTTTTACTAAAGGCGTTTAAACTAAATATTATAAAGTTTTTTTCAAGTATATCAATATATTTTTCAACGGTTAATCGGTTTATTCCTAAATCATTTCCTAAAGAAGCATAATTTATTTCGCTGCCAATTCTATGCGCTAGCATTTGAATGAGACGTTGTAAAGTGCTCGATTTTTTTATTCCTTCTAGATTTAAAATGTCTTTATATAAAAATCCATCTACTAAATCGTTTAAAATCTTTTCTTCTTTGCCAAGATTAGTAACTACTTCAGGATAATAACCAAAAATCAATCGATGAGGAACTAATCGAGTTTCTTCAACAAAATTGGTATGATTAACCATTTCTTGATAGCTAAAAGGAAAAAGTTGCAGTTCTTCTTTTCTGCCTACCATACTTTCTTTGGTTTTGTCTGCCAATTCAAAAGCACTACTTCCAGATGCAATAACTTGAATTTCAGGATGATTATCAACCATTCGTTTTATCAATAACCCGATATTATGTATCATTTGAGCTTCGTCAATAACCAAAATTTTGTTATCGCCAACAATAGCTTTTAATCGGTCGCTAGTAATGTTTTGTAACAAAAGTTGCGTGTCTGGTTCATCGCCATTGAGCCACAAATAGGAATTACTTTGACACGTATTTTTAATCAAAGAGGTTTTTCCAACTTGCCTTGCACCAAATACAAGGATTGCTTTACCTTTAAATAGATAGGAATCCATTTCAGATTGTTGCGTTCTTGTTATCATTTTACATCTAGTTTATGATGCAAATATATAATAAAAAGATAGTACAATTTCAAAAAAGTATAATAATATGATATTACAATATCAAAAAAATATAATAATATGATATTTTACAAAAGATTTAAAAAATTTGAAATGGAAAACTGCAACGGAAAACTAAATCTTATTTCCCTTTAAAATCAGCTTTTCTTTTTTCTAAAAATGCAGTGGTTCCTTCTTTAAAATCTTCGGTACCAAAGCATTTTCCAAAGTTTTTGATTTCGGTTTTGTAACCATCAACGCCGTCTTTATAGTTTGCATTGATAGCTTTTATCGCAAATCCGATAGCTATAGGAGAATTACGCATAATTTTAGAAGCAATTCCTTTTGCAAATTCTAACAATTCGGTTTGTGGAACTACATGATTTACTAATCCATAGTTTTTTGCGGTTTCTGCATCAATCATTCCTGCAGTCATTACCATTTCCAGAGCGCGACCTTTTCCTACTAGTTGAGGTAATCTCTGTGTTCCGCCATAACCTGGAATTACGCCAAGTGAAACTTCAGGTAAACCCATTTTAGCATTGTCTGAGGCTACTCTAAAATGACATGCCATTGCCAATTCTAATCCGCCACCAAGCGCAAATCC
>JAIFLT010000176.1 GCA_020048955.1 Flavobacterium sp. | reverse complement strand
ATTGTTACTTTTTTACACCTCTAAGATACAAATTTTAGAGTAAAATAACAAACAAAAAAGGCTGTACTAAAACTTTTAGGACAGCCTCTTTATTTATAATAGAAAATTATTCTACTACTATTTTCTTAACCATCTTTTTATCTCCATCTTGGATATTAACAAGATAAATTCCTGATTGTACATTGTCTAATTGCAATGTTTGTTCGAACACACCATTGTTTTGAAATACATTATTGAAGATAGATCTTCCTCTCATATCATAAACAACTACATTAATGTCATTTCCTGTATTTGAATTGAACTTAACAGTAAAAGTTCCATCATTTGGGTTTGGATATAGAGCAAAATTATCGAAAGAGAAATTGTCTGTCGCTAATGCCGTAATTGTTTGAGAGCAAATTTCAATAGAAAATGAGTTAATCGTTCCTGTTGTACCAGCAACTAAATCTCTAAATCCCATTTGCCATGTTCCAGATGGATTAGCTCCATTCATAGAGTCTAAACTTCCTACAGGAATATAAGTTCCTTGTGTTGGACTTGCACATGTTAATGCTGATCCTTGAGCATCCCAAGTCACATCCATATTTGCTCCACTTGCACAACCTTGATTGTATAAAGTCAACAACGAACCTCCAGGTCTTACAACAGCAAAATTTAAATGCTGAATATTAGGATGTGTTGCATTTACATTAATGTTTACATCAGAAATTGTACTTGTTGAAGTTGGAACTGATATTGTTTTAATAGTATAACCTGTTGAACCATCTGCAGGAGAAAACGCTGTGTTAAACGGATAAGTAACGCAATTATTAGTTACAGAATAACCAATCAAAATGTTTCTACTATTAACTGCGTAGTAAATATTTTCTTTTGCTCTTACCATAATTCTAGCCGTTTGTGTAACTACATTAGGTACTGTGATAGTTGCCGTTCCAGAATTTGGCACTCCAGAAGGAGTTAACAATGTTGGGAAAGTTAAACCACCATCTGTAGATAAATAAATATCAACGTTAGCTGAAAGAGTCTCAGCTCCATTTCTAACCCATGTAATTGTTTGTGTACTTCCTTGAGCCCATCCCACTGTAGTGTTTTGAGAACTTACAGAAAATGGTCCGATAGTATTACTTGCGGTAACCACCATGTTATCTCTAGTTGTTTGACCTCCATTAGGCATTCTATTATCTCTTACTGTTAAAGCAAAATTGTAGGTTCTTCCTGCAGTAGAAACAACTTCCCATGTATTTGCTATACTTCCACCTACAACAGTAGCCAAAGCTGGCATATATCGTTCTGGTGCTGCAACTGGAGGGTTAGATCTAAAACTTGGTCCAGATGTATTGTTTGGAGCTGGTGGTTGAGTTGCAACAGCATTATCTGTTTGCTCCCAACAATAAGTTAATGTGTCATTATTTGCATCTGATACAGAAAGTGGCGTCAAAATAAAAGGTGTTCCTTTTGGGATAGTACGATCTACACCAGCATTTACAGCAGGAGCTGTGTTACCATTCAAGGCATTTGGAGCACAATTTCCTGTTGCAGTAGTAAAGGTCATCATTTGATTTAAACTTACCGTATGAAAATGTGCGTCGGAGTTATTTTGCACATTTGGAGCACAGATACCTGCATAAGCCATAATAGTACTGCCAGAACCAGGTTCTACAGCAGTACCAGCTGCTCTATTACAGTCATTATTTTGTGTATGACCTGCACCATACTGATGTCCCATTTCGTGAGCAACATAATCTATGTCAAAAGGATCGCCAACTGGATTAGACTGACCTGTAATTCCTCTTGCTTTATTGACAGTGCAAGGAGAATTTAATTGTGCTAAACCTCCACCACCAGTACTAACCGTATGTCCAATATCATAATTTGCCGACCCAATAGCTGCGTCTATTTCAACTTTACTTTGATCAATTAGAATAGTAGCAGTCTCATTATCAAAATTATCAGAAGTAACAAAAATTACTAAATCGTTATTAGCAACTAAATTCATACGTAAAGACATATCTCTTTCGTATAATCCATTTACACGGGTCATAGTAACGTTCATAGCAGCTAAAACGGCTGCCTTTTTTTGTGCTAATGTTCCACTTCCAACACCAGCTGCATTAATATGAAAAGCTGCATACTCAATGGTACAAGCCATTGCTAGTCTATATTGTCTAAATCTACCGTCATTTGCAGCAACTGAACTTGTTTCAAGTAATCTTGGTGCAATTTCTTCCTCTGGATTAAGGCAGGTGAAAAAAGTACTTCTTGAAATATTGTTTCTTCCGTAAACAATATAATTTTCTAGATTTTTGGTGTAAGTATCTATATAATAGGTACCAGCAGTACCTGTAAGTGACATGACATGCAATCCGAAAATTGTAGTACTAAAACGAATGGAAGAGGTGCCATCAACACTAACACCTGTGTAAGACTTGCTATCTGGATATCTATTTGCCAAACCAGCTTCCATTACTGGAGCATTAAAAATTCTATAACTAGTAAATTCTCCATTTTGATTTGGAAAATCAACAATTACGCTTGAACTTCCCGCATTTTCAGAAGGAGCTTGTTGTAATTGTGCTTTTAAAGCATTGAAGTCAAGAGAAAACAATTTATATTCTCTTGGCATAGTAGCACGATCCATCTTGCTTAAGTTTTTTACTCTATCCTCTGTGGTTTTATTCCACAGAGCACTTTGACCAAAACTTGAAACAAAAATTAAAACCGCACTAATTGTAAATAGTAAGTTTTTTTTCATAATGTTTTTGTTATTAATTGTTCAAATTTATTAAAAAAAATGGTAAATACTTAATTTAGAATCAAAAAAAGCAACCTTAACTAATTTATTGCCTTTTGAGGCAAAATATGCTAACAAAAAAATTTCTTTTTAATTATCTTATCTGATTTCAAAAAGCTTTCACCGTTGTATATTTTTAAATAATAAACTCCAGATTATAAATGTTCTATGTTTATTTTATTACTAATTTTTTTAAATTTTTTGTGATTTTACCTACTGGCCATTTACGATGTAAACCAGCTTGGCAAAATGTTCAATGAAAGGAAAAATTTGCAGCGATTGCTGGCAAATGTGTCCTGACTTTGCCTTTTCATAGAAACCCTTTGCAGAGCTGGTTTTATTTGTTATTGACATTGTTATTGACAATTTGTTTTAAGGTTGCGGGTTTCGGGTTGCTAAATTTATTTAAAATGTTTTATTATATAATCTTCAACCATACTTTTTTTATAGAAATCTGAATTATTTTTTACATTTAATATATCATAAATAGCTTGTTGTTTATCCTTTGAATGTTCATAATACGATTTACAAATCAAATATCCTACCCAATATAAAGCATTTCTTGGTCTAAGCGGTTCGTTTTCATCACGCCAAGAAATAGATTTATCTTGATACATTTCTTTTTTAAAATCTTCCAAAATTACAATTTCTCTATTTTGAAACGCTTTATAATCGCCGTCTGTTTTTCCTGTAAAAATTTCGGTTAAAAATTCTGCGCTTCCTTCTCGTAATGCGTTACTCAACAAATTGTCTTCTTTAACCATTCCTTTTTGATTGAAATGAATCATTTCATGAAAAACAGTTATTGGAATGTGATTGAAATCAAAAATGCTTTTGAGCATACTTGAATTCCAATTTTTTGAGTTATTTGTGGTTTTACTTAAATATTCCGTTCCAATAATCAATCCGTTTTTGGAAATCGTTCCGTTAGAACTTAATCTTCCAACCACAAAATAAATATCTCCTAATACAGCTTTAGGATACACTTCTTTAAACCGATTAAAATTTCTAATTATAGAATCTTCAAATTGGATTACGTTTTTTAATTCTTGTCTAATTGAAGCGTAAAATTCTTTTCCATTTATAACTTTTTCAGAAAATTTTTCTTTGTTTTTTATTTTAAACTTGTAAAAATCATTTAATCCTTTAGTTCCTTTTTTGAAGTAATATTTATCAAAAAGCTTTTCTGAATTTATAGTGTCGGCACAAGCTAAATCAAAGGCTTGATAGAAATTATCAATGTCACTTGTGTAAATTTTTTGACTATAAACAATAGTTGAAAACATAAAAAATAAAGCAACTAATTTGAACTTCATAGTGTATGATTTTTGAAATTGATTTTTGCACTTCACTCCGATAAACTCAGTGCAAGCTAGCTTGGTGTGACATTTGATTTTTGAAATTGAAACCTTAGTCAATTTCCACCACAATAGGACAATGGTCAGAATGTTTGGCTTCAGGTAAAATTACTGCTCTTGTCATTCGGTCTTTTATCGTTTCGGAAACTAAATTATAATCTATTCTCCAACCTTTATTGTTTCCTCTTGCTCCAGCGCGATAACTCCACCAACTATAATGATGTGGTTCTTTATTGAAATGACGAAAACTATCTACAAATCCTGATTTCATAAAACCATCCAACCATTTTCTTTCTGATGGCAAAAATCCTGAAACGGCTGCATTTCTTATTGGATCATGAATATCAATCGCTTCGTGACAAATGTTATAATCACCACAAATAACTAAATTTGGAACTTCTTTTTTCAAATGATTGATATAATTTTGAAACTCATCCATATATTGAAACTTGAAATCCAATCGATCCATATTGGTTCCTGAAGGCAAGTATAAACTCATTATAGAAACATCGTCAAAATCTACTCTCAGGTTTCTTCCTTCAAAATCCATGTGCTGAATTCCGGTTCCGTAAACTACATTATTGGGCTCTTTTTTACACAAAACGGCAACACCACTGTAGCCTTTTTTTTCAGCAGGAAAATAATATTGAAAAGGATAACCTGCTTCTGCAATTTGAAGAATCGGAATTTGATCTTCTTGAGCTTTAATTTCTTGCAAACAAATTACATCGGGATTGGCTTGTTGCAACCAATCTAAAAAACCTTTTGTTATTGCGGCTCTAATGCCATTTACATTATAAGATATGATTCTCATGTTTGAATTTTATAGTTTTTCAAAAATAATTAAAAACCGGAAAACATCACGTTTTAAAAAGAAATTATATGTTTTGTTTAACCTTTTTTTGATTTCTGCATTTTTTCAAAAATCCATTCAATTAGAATTACTATCTTTGTTTCTTGCGCAATAAACAAATAACGGAATGGGTTTAGTCACTGCTAAAGAAGTTGCAAAAGCAATAAACGCTGATAAGTACGGAGTTCTCGGTACTTTTTCAGGTTGGTTGCTAATGAAAATTTTAAAAATTTCTACCTTAAATAAAATTTATGATAGAAACAAGCATATTAAGAACGTTGACTTTTTAAACGCAATTCTTACTGATTTAGAAATTAAATTTGAAATTCCAGAAGAAGATTTTAAACGCCTTCCAAAAGAGGGTGCTTATATTACTATTTCTAATCATCCTCTTGGTGGAATTGATGGCATTTTATTACTAAAATTGATGCTAGAAAAAGAACCTAATTTTAAAATCATAGCCAATTTTTTATTGCACAGAATTGAGCCTATGAAGCAATACATCATGCCGGTAAATCCTTTTGAAAACCATAAAGATGCCAAATCTAGCGTTATCGGTATTAAAGAAACTTTGCGTCATTTGAGCGACGGAAAACCTTTGGGAATGTTCCCTGCCGGAGAAGTTTCTACTTATAAAGATGGCAAATTAGTTGTTGATAAAGCGTGGGAAGAAGGTGCTATAAAAGTAATTAGAAAAGCCCAAGTTCCTGTAGTTCCAATATATTTTCATGCTAAAAATAGTCGATTGTTTTATTTTTTATCTAAAATTGGTGGCACACTCAGAACGGCAAAATTACCTTCGGAGTTATTTTCACAAAAAGATAGAATTATTAAAGTTAGAATTGGAAAACCTATTTCTGTTACTGAACAAAACGAATACCAATCAATTGACGAATATTCTGAATTCTTGAGAAAGAAGACTTATATGTTGGCAAATTCTTTTAACGAAGAAAGTAAATTATTAACAGTTCCTAACTTAAAAACACCGAAAAGTCCAAAGAAAATTGTTACACCTGCAAGTCAAGAAAAAATGATTGCAGAAGTGGAAGAATTGCGTAAAACCGATTCAAGATTTTTTCAAAGTAAAAACTATGAAGTTTTTTTTACAGAAGCCAATAAAATTCCGAATATTCTTCATGAAATTGGACGTTTAAGAGAAATTACCTTCCGTGAAGTTGGAGAGGGAACAAACGAGTCTATCGATTTAGATAAATACGACAACTATTACCATCACATGTTTTTGTGGGATGAAGAGGCAAAAAAAGTGGCTGGTGCTTATAGAATGGGATTAGGATCTGAAATTTTTCCTAAATATGGAATGGATGGTTTTTATTTAAACGATTTATTTCGATTTGAAACCGAATTACACGATATGATGAAGCAGTCTATCGAAATGGGACGAGCTTTTATCGTAAAAGAATACCAACAAAAACCGATGCCTTTATTCTTGCTGTGGCGCGGTATTATTCATACCACTTTGCGTTATCCTGAACACAAATTTTTACTTGGTGGCGTAAGTATCAGTAATCAGTTTACCGATTTCTCAAAGTCGTTGATGATTGAGTTTATGAAATCGAATTACTACGATCCTTACATTGCGCAATATGTGCATCCAAAAAAGGAATTTAAAGTAAAATTGAAAGATGCCGATAAGGATTTTATCTTTGATGAAGCCGAAGCCGATTTGAATAAATTTGATAAAATAATTGACGAATTAGAACCAGGAAATTTAAGATTGCCCGTTTTAATAAAAAAATACATTAAACAAAATGCCCGTTTAGTTGCCTTTAATGTTGACCCTTTATTCAACAACGCCATCGACGGATTAATGTACATAAGAATTGCCGATATTCCAGAAAGCACCATGAAACCTGTAATGGAAGAATTTCAAGCAGAATTGGAGAGAAAGTTGACTGAGAAACAGGAGTAGGTTTTAATGTGTTTTTGAATAAAAAAAGTCATTATACCAAATAGCTAAATAAACTAAACCATGGACTTCAAGTACACAGGTTTGTTAGACAGACTAAAGACTTCGCGGCTGTTTTAACATTATTTTACAGCAATTTATTAGAAACAACTGTTTGGTTTCAAAAAACTAACAAAGGGTTATACTATTTTTTTACAATCAAAAATTCTGATCTACGGTTTTCGGCATGTTCTTTTTCAGTACATTTTATGCAATTTATTTTTGGCTCTGTTTCTCCATACCCTTTGCCGTTAAATCGTTTGCTTTCTATTCCTTGCGACACAATATAATTTACAGTTGATTGTGCTCTTTTTTCTGACAAGATTAGATTACTATTATCACTACCTCTATTATCTGTATGAGATTTTACAAAAATTTCCATATTTGGATTTTGAATCAGCACATTAACAAGCTTGTTGAGCTCTTTTGCTCCTTGTGGTGTAATTTCCCATTTATTTAATTCAAAATATACTGTTCCTAAAATTATTTCTTTTTCGGTAATAATGACTTCAATTGGTGCAAGTTTTACAGAAATTTTATTTGTTTCGGTTTTGTTTGATTCTATTGGAGTTACTTTATTTTCATATCCAGATTTTTTAGATACAATATCATATTTTTTATTACATTCTAATTCAAAATTAATTTTCCCATTAGAGTCTGTAGAAAGATTGTAAATAACCGTTTTATTTTCATCTAAAACAGTAACTGAAGAATTTGGAATGATTTGACCCGTTTTTTCGTCTTGAACCAATAAATCTATTGCTTTTTGACAAATGTTTTTAACAAGATATATATTGTCATTTCCTTCTCTATTACTTGATAAAAAACCCATTTTTGTATTCTCTGAAAATGAAAATGCAAAATCATCTGATTTAGTATTAATGGTATTCCCTAAATTTTTAACACCTTCCTTTTTAAGGAATTCATAAAAATACACATCATAAGCTCCAAATCCGTTTCTTCCATTGGATGCAAAATAGAGTATATCATTGTTATCACTAATAAATGGAAAACTTTCGTTTGATTCTGTATTTACAATATTTCCTAAATTTTCGGCAGTACCAATAGGCATTCCATTAGCATCTAAAGCTACTTTCCATATATCAACACCTCCAAATCCACCGGGTCTGTCCGAAGAAAAATATAATGTTTTGCCATCTCTGCTCACAGAGGGATTGCTTGTAGAAAAAGCGATATCGTTAATAGATAAACAAACAATATTTTCCCAATTTTCATTTACTAGAGACGCCTTAAATATCATATTTTTACTATATTTAAGTTTGTCTTTTGGTATTTTATTATAGTTTTTTAATCGTTGACTTTCGCTAGAAAAATACATCGTTTTACCATCTCCTGTTATCGTAATTGGTCCATCGTTACAAACCGAATTAATTTCTGTTAAAGCAACTGGTTCACTAAATTCTCCTTTAGTATAGTTAGCTTCATAAATATCTAAAAAAGGTTCGTTATTCCATGCAAATTTTTTATTGTTAGAATTTCTTGCACTTGCAAAATATACCTTATTATTTGTGGCATAAGCTCCAAAATCAGAGTTTGCAGAATTGAAAGAAGTATTTACAACATCATATTTTTGTTTTGAAAAGTTTGTATCATAATTTTTTGAACGCAAATCATTTGGAAAATTTTTCTTAAACACTTCCATTTGCATTTCAGAATCTTTTTCTTTGCCGTTTAACTTTAATACTTGCGAAAATCTGTAAAGCGTTTCCTTTTCAGTTTCTTTTTGCAACACTTTTGCATACCACTTTTCAGCCTCGTTATAATTAGAGGTATAATAATAACAATCTCCTAATTGTTTCAAAGCATATACATCTGAATCCTTTTCATCATTAACAACAATCTTTTTATATTGTTCTGCTGCTTTTTCAAATTCATATTGTTTAAATAAAAAATCTGCAATTTTAGTTTTTTCATTTTGTGAAAAAGACAAATTATAAATAAATAATATAAGGAATAATCTTGTTTTCATCGGTGCTGTTTTTAAAAAAATCTTGACGATTGTGGAACTTTATTATACGAAAATAAATCAAATAATATCATTATTTCATGTGAAGAATTTGTTGATATTTTTAAATCTGAAATAATATTATCATAGGCATAACCTATTCGTAAACTTTTATTAATTTTAAAATTGGTCATAAACCCAAATGAATCTTCTCTTCTTAATGTAGCGCCAACTTCAATTTTTTCATTGTATAAAAAGTTTGCTGAAAAATCATAAGAAACAGGTAAATTAAACGCTGATTTTGCCATAATTGAAGGCTTAAATTTTAATTTTTCATTGAGTTGAAAAACATACCCTCCCATTATGAAAAAATGAGGAACTTCAGAGCCATAGCTAACCCCATTATAATCAAGATAAGCCGTTTTCAATAAATTTGGCATTGCTACAGAAAGATAATATTTATCTGTATAATAAAACACTCCAGTACCAAAATTTAACTTGGTACTATTTGGGTTTGGCTGTCCAAACACATCGTCTTGATTTACTAATGTTGGATAAATAATTCCATAATCTATTTTATGAAATGTTGCTCCTGTTTTTATTCCAAATGCTAATTTTTGCTTTTCACTTAGCTGTATAGTATATGAAATATCAGCATAAACATTTGACTCATTAACCGGTCCTAGTTTGTCATTAATTATTGATAAGCCTATACCAATGTTTTTCTTCAATGGTGCGTGACCAGAAAAAGTAAATGTGGTAGGAGAACCATCAAGATTTACCCATTGTTTTCTATGTAACAACCCAATAGACAAATTCTCTTTTGATCCAGCATAAGCAGGATTCACAACATTCATGTTATACATATATTGTGTATATTGAGGATCTTGTTGTCCAAAACAATTTAATAAAGGCAACAATAAAGACCCTACAAAAAGTAATACATTTTTTTTCATCCTTATCTATATGATATTATTTTCTTAATAAATAAACCCATCCTGTTTTTTTATTCCCCGAATTGAATTCAATGATATAATAATAAGTGCCATCTGGAAGCTCTTCGCCACCATTTGTTGTTCCGTTCCACTCATCTTGATAATTATCTTTACTGTATAATTCCATTCCATATCGGTTAAAAATTTGAAGCTTTTTAACATTCAAATGCGACAATATAAAAGTATCATTATCACCATCATTATTTGGTGAAACACCACTAGGTATTACACAACTTATTCTTTCAATCGAAATCGATTCCGTATAAGTACAGCCATGAATTGTTGTTACCACTAATTCAAAAGTTGGTGTGCTAAATAGTGATAGATTTAATGAAGTTATATCTAATGTAGCACTACTTCCAACAGTATTCCCATTTAATAACCATTTATATGAAGCAACTTCATCTACTAAATTGACTTCACCACTAATTACTAAATGTCCATCAATACAATTATCACTAAAAATAATTTCAATATCTGGATATATAGTAACAGTAACTGCCAAACGAGTTACACTCTCACATCCTGAAACGGTTTGCGAAGCATAATAGGTCGATGCGTTTACTAATGCTGTT
>JAIFLT010000016.1 GCA_020048955.1 Flavobacterium sp. | reverse complement strand
TTTTACAACAAAAAAGATTCGGTAAAATCTTTATTCAAAAATTACTTAGCTATTGTTAAAGAGCACAAATTAAAAGCAAATATCGATGAAGAAAAATGGACCGAATTGGTTTATGATTTTCCAAAATTTGAGAAATATAAAAACATTGGAGCCGAAGAATTTGAAGTATCCTACGATTATGAAAATGAAATAAAAAGAAATCAAATAGATACCTCAGAGCAATATGTAAAGAAAGTGAAAGACACTTACTATTTATTTAATAAATATTATGTTCCTGAAAATTCTTTAAAACACTCTTATGAAACCATTTCTAATTGTTGGACAAAACCAAGTGTAAGCCTTGAAACATTTTTGTTGTTGTTGTATATTTCCATAGGCTTTTCTATAGTATTATTTTCATTTAGAGTAACCTCTGGAAGAAGTTTCTTAATTGCCATTGTGGCTCTTGGAGTAGTAAATATTTTAATAGGAATCTTGACAGCAATACTATCAACTGGATATTTTTATTTGACTGCGTTATTACTTCTTACCATTATTCTTTTTGTTTATTTTTTACTAGTAATACATAGAAAAAAAGGGAAGGGAATTTCTGGAATTACCTTAAATGCAACGCTATGGTTGTTACCTTCTTTTGGTCCAATATTATATGCTATTGTGTTAGAATTAGCCAAAAGCACTTCAAATTATTATGACATCATTGATATTGGTTTGCGAAATGAGAAATTCCCATTCATTACATTTTTAAAAGAGTATGCCTTTGAAATGGTATGGTTTAACGTATTTTTTATTTTCTTAATGATGGTATTCTTTTCAAGAAAAATAAAACAATGGCGTGGCATTGCCGAAAACTAATAATTTAAACCCTTTAATTTAATTTTTAAAGGGTTTTTAATTTTGGCAAAGTGCTACTATAAAGCGCTTCTACTTTTTTTCTTGCCCAGTCTGTTTTTCTAAGAAAGGTAAGACTAGATTTTACACTCGGATTATCTGAAAAACATTTAATTGTAATCAATTCTGCCAAGGTATCAAAACCATAAAAATCTACTAGCTGCTCTACTATTTTTTGCAATGTTATACCGTGAAGAGGGTCTTTTGATTGGCTGTTTTTCATTTGCCAAAGATACATATTAAAAAAGTCATCATTAAAAAAATGATGACCTTTCCGTCCGAACTAAATCGGGACTAACCAATAAATTGTTGCTTTTTAGAAAGCGTAACCTAATCTAAACCCCGTAACGATTGAAGGAGAAATGTTGAATGAAGAACTTCCATCAACTTCCACATCTGGTGAACCTGTAGAAGAAGTAGTTCTTTTTCCTATGCTTTTATAATATAGACCTAAGCCAGCTTCAACACCAATGTAAGCTCTTTTTACAAAATAATAATCTGCTCCAAAAACACCTCTAACACCAATTCTGAAATCATTTGGTCCTTTTACTTCGCTAGTAAATGTTGTCCCACCGGCAGTTAATGTAGTTTCATCTTTCGTTGAATTAAATGCTAAAATTCCGTCAAAACCAAGATAAGTTGCTAGTCTATCTGTTCCTGTGAAATGTTTTTCAACACCAAATCCAAGTCCAATTCCTGTATTAGAACTTTTTCTTTCAGTATTATTAACTGATTTATCAGTAGAACTACCTGCTGCTAAAAATACTAAACCTCTATATGCAAGTTTTTCAGTTTTAAAATAACGACCTCTTATCATAGCTCCGTTACCAAAACCTTGATCTGCTAAATTTACTGTAGTATTTCCTAACCCTCCTGCAACAGATAAATCAACAGTCACGTCTCCTGCTTTAGCTTTGAAATCCTGTGCATTTGCAGTTAAACCAAATAATGCTATCGCTGCAACTAATAAAATTTTTTTCATTTTGTTTTTAGTTTTAAAATTATAGGGCAAATTTATTGTCAAGTTTTCTTATAAAAACTGATATAAATCATAGTTTGAAATTTTTTTTTGATGCTAAATAATTTTACTTTTATTTTTCACTATTTAGTTAGTACATTTGCCTCACAATGATAAAAACAGCCAACATACTTAATAAGAGAGCCCGATTTGATTATGAGATAATCGAAACTTATTCGGCTGGAATCGTTTTGACCGGAACTGAAATCAAATCTATTAGATTAGGAAAAGCCAACATCACGGAAAGCTTTTGTGAGTTTAATGATACCTGTGAACTTTTTGCTATCAATACATCAATTGAGGAATATTCTTTTGGCAATCAGTTTAATCATAAAGCGCGAAGCCAAAGAAAACTTCTACTTAATAGAAGAGAGCTCAAATCATTAGAAAAAAGTGTTGCTACCAAAGGTTTAACGATAATTCCGTTGCGTTTATTTACTAACGAAAAAGGATTAGCCAAACTAGAAATAGGTCTTTGTAGAGGAAAGAAAACCTACGACAAACGTGAATCACTTAAAGAACAAGATACCAAACGAGATATTGACCGAATTAAAAAATCATTTTAAGTTTTAAAAAATGGCGCAAGTTGTTTTTTTTTATTGAAAAAAATGACTAAATTTGTCAAGACAAAATAAAACATTTTATTATAATGAAAACTTTATTAAAAAATGCAAGAGAAGAAAAAGGAATAAAAACCAGAGAGTTAGCTCAACTTTTAGGAATTGATCAGGCATTGATTAGTAAATTTGAAAGCGGATCAAGAAAACCAACAAAAGAACAAGTTGCCAAATTAGCACAAGTTTTAGATTTAGATTATGAAACTTTGATGATTGCTTGGTTAAAAGAGCGTATTTTGTATGAAATTGGTACCGATGAATTAGCTTTAAAAGCGATGATGCTTGCGGAAGAACAAATAAAATATAATGTAAGTTTTGTTAGTAAATCAATTTCAAAAAATTTACAAACTATTTTAGATGAAATTGATAGCCTAAAAGCAAAACTAAACCAATTTCGTCAATTTGATAGTTTTAGAATTGCACAAGCATTAGAATTAGAATACACTTTTGAAAGTAATAGAATTGAGGGCAACACCCTTACCTTGCGAGAAACCGACTTAGTTATCAATGAAGGATTGACTATTTCTGGAAAAAGTATGCGAGAACATTTGGAAGCTATAAATCATGTTGAAGCCATTACTTATATTAAACAATTAATGGAACGCAATTTTCCTTTAAATGAAAGAGAATTACTATCGGTTCATAATTTAATTTTAAGAGGCATTATTCCTGAGGATGCGGGTCGTTATCGTCGTGTTCAAGTCATGATAAAAGGGAGTAGCCACATGCCTCCGCAACCTTTTATTGTTGCAAAAGAAATGGAAGATTATTTCATTTGGTATGAAGAAAACAGAAGCAAGATGCACCCAGTTATTTTAGCTGCAGAAATGCATGAAAGACTAGTAACTATTCATCCGTTTATAGATGGAAATGGTAGAACTTCTCGATTGATAATGAATCTTATTCTTTTACAAAACGGATATGTAATTGCCAATATAAAAGGAGATTATGAAACTAGAATGAACTATTATAAAACGCTTGAAACAGCGCAAACTTTAAACAAAAAAGAAGATTTTTTGGTTTTCATTGCACATGTTGAAAAAGAATGTTTAGAGCGTTACATAAACATAATTAGCAAATAGAAACCCATTCTTTTTAGGAATGGGGTACTTTACTTTTATATCAAATGTCTATTTTTAATTTTTTAGTACTTTTTGAGTGGCTAAAAACAAAAAAAAATTATCATAGATTTGGAAAACAACTTTAACTCATACTATACGAAAGCATTTGCAAAAATAGAAACAGTACTTAAAATTAGCTATCCTATTAAAGGAATTTCATCAATTTTCATTTATCATCTTTATAAACTCCTCTTCCGAAATAATTGCTATCCCTAACTGATTAGCTTTTTCTAATTTTGCTGGTCCCATATTATCACCTGCAACTACAAAATCAGTCTTTGCAGAAATAGAACTTCCTACTTTTCCTCCATTATCCTCTATAGCTTTCTTTAAATCATCACGAGAAAATTTTTCGAAAACTCCCGAAACAATGAAGGTTTTTTCAGATAATTTTTGGGTTGCATTAGGATTAAATTTTTCTACAATTTCAAATTGAACACCAAAAGATTTTAACTTTTCAATGATTATTCTATTTTCTTGGTTTTCAAAAAATTCTATAACACTTTGTGCAATTCTATCTCCAATTTCATCTACAAGAATCAAATCCAATAAAGAAGCTTGACTTAAAGCTTCAATATTTTTATAGTGTTTTGCTAATTTTTTAGCTACTGTTTCTCCAACATATCTAATTCCTAGGGCAAATAAAACTCTTTCAAAAGGAATTTCTTTAGATTTTTCTATACCGTTTACAAGATTTTTGGCACTTTTTTGCGCCATTCGCTCTAACGGAATTACATCATCTACTTTCAGTTCATACAAATCGGAATAATCTTTTACCAATCCGTTATTGAATAATAAAGCAACTGTTTCACCACCTAACCCTTCAATATCCATTGCTTTTCTTGAAATGTAATGCTGAATTCTTCCAATAATTTGTGGCGGACATCCATAGAAATTTGGGCAATAATGTTGTGCCTCGCCTTCTTTTCTAATCAATTCTGTTTGACATTCTGGGCAATGAGTAATATATTTTGTGGGTTGAACCTCTGTGCCTCTTTTGGCAACACCAATAATTTTAGGAATGATTTCTCCACCTTTTTCTACAAAAACTTCATCGTTTACTCTAATGTCTAATTTTTCAATTTGATCTGCATTGTGCAAGGAAGCTCTTTTTACTATCGTTCCTGCCAATTGCACAGGTTCTAAATTAGCCACTGGAGTGATGGCGCCAGTTCGTCCAACTTGATACGAAATTGAGTTTAAAGTTGTAGTAACTTGCTCTGATTTGAACTTATAAGCAATAGCCCAACGCGGTGATTTGGCGGTATATCCCAACTCATTTTGATGGTTAAAATCATTGACTTTTATTACAACTCCATCTGTTTCATAGGGCAAATCGTGACGATGTACATCCCAATAATTAATAAATTCAAAAACTTCATCAAGATTATTAGCCAATTTTGATTGCGTTGGAACTTTGAAACCCCAATTTCTTGCAGTTTCTAATCCTTTAAATTGCGTATTAAAAGGCAAATTATTACCTGTTATAAAATACAACAAGCAATCTAACGGACGTTTAGCAACTTCTGCACTATCTTGTAATTTTAAACTTCCCGAAGCTGTATTTCTTGGATTTGAATAAGGTGTTTCTCCAATTTCAATTAATTCTTGGTTCATTTTTTCAAAACCTAGAAACGGAAGAATAATTTCACCACGAATATCAAATTTAGCAGGAAAATTTCCTTTTAATTGTAATGGAATAGATTTTATAGTTTTAATATTATTAGTTACATCATCACCCTGAAAACCATCGCCGCGAGTAACCGCTTTAGAAAGTTTTCCATTCTCATATGTTATAGAAATGGAAGCGCCATCATATTTTAACTCACAAGTATATTGCAAACTTACATTGCCCAAAACCTTTTGAATTTTGGTTTCCCAATCCTGTAAATCTTCTTTAGAGTAAGAATTATCTAACGAATACATCCTATTTTCATGAACAACCGTTTGAAAATTCTTTGTAATGGTTCCACCAACACGTTGTGAAGGTGAATTTTCATCAAAATATTCAGGATATTTGGCTTCTAAATCTTGCAATTCCTTCAGTTTTTGATCAAATTCAAAATCAGAAATTGTGGCATTATCAAACACATAATAATTGTGATTGTGCAAATTAAGTTCTTCGCGTAAGTCTTGAATTTTTTTAAGAATGTCCATAAAATCAAAAAATATATTTCTTCACTAAAGTAGGTAAATATTTCAAAATTAAGGAAATTATGATTGAATTATGGTATTAATTTGAACATATAGTTGTCCGTCACTCAAAATTGCACCTTGAGTAATTAAATCAAATATTGTTTCTTTTCTTTCAGCATCATAATTCTTTTTTCCAACATGAATTTCAACTACATCAGTGAATAGATTTTCACTGAGCCATTGCAAGCCCTCTTTAGTAAGAAAGTCAACATCTACCACTAATGATTTTATCACCATAGAGTCGATAAAGTCTTCTTGACAATGAAAAAGGAAAATATGATTTTTAGAAAAATGTTCCAAAAATTGAGAATTAGACAATACTCCTTCCCAAATTAAATCAGAAAAAACGTCCAATTCTTGTTCGGCAATTTCGGGTTTGTTAGCTTTAATTTCGTCCCATTCTTTTTTATCTATTGATTGAGACGCAAGAAAATTTGCAAATTCTTGATGCAAGGATTCAAATTGTTCTTTGGTTAGTCTTTTGTATTTCATAATTATTTGCCAAGAAGGCTCAAAGTGACTAAAATCTTTTTTTTTTAATTTTTTACATCTAATATAGCAAAAACATCAAGAATCAATTAATACCAATACTATTTATAAAATAGTCCAAAAAATTATGGTATAATGCTTATTACTAGTCCCGAAAATTCGGGATAGTATGAAAATATTAAATTTATTAAAAACCTTTGTGCGAATTAGTTGCAAAATAAAAAAAATCCCGACTTACATCGGGACTTTATATTTATGATAGTTGAGATATTAAACTTCAGCTACAATTTCATAAGGTAATTCAACCACTACATTTCTGTGTAATCTTACAGAGGCGGTATATTTTCCTGTTCTTTTTACAGTTCCGCTAGTAATAAATTTTCTATCAACTGGTTGACCCGCCGCTTCTAATGCAGCAGCGATATCAATATTGGTTACAGAACCAAATAATTTTTCACCACCTGCTTTTGAAGTGATTTTAATTTCTAAAGCTTTTAATGCATCAGCAATTTTAGTAGCATCAGCAACAACTTTAGCTTCTTTGTGAGCTTTTTGCTTTAAGTTTTCAGCTAAAACTTTCTTTGCAGAAGGTGTAGCTAAAGTAGCAAATCCTTGTGGAATTAAGTAATTACGACCGTATCCAGCTTTTACTGTTACAATATCATCTTTAAATCCTACGTTTTGAACGTCTTGTTTTAATATAAGTTCCATGTTGTTGTCCTTTATTATAGAAGTTAGCCCGCCGCGGCGAGGCAACAACTTTTTAATTAATTATTTTAATAAATCTGCTACATATGGCATTAAAGCTAAGTGTCGCGCTCTTTTTACAGCTACTGACACTTTTCTTTGATACTTTAATGAAGTTCCTGTTAAACGTCTTGGTAAAATTTTACCTTGCTCGTTAACGAATTTTAATAAGAAATCGGCATCTTTATAGTCGATGTATTTGATTCCTGATTTTTTGAAACGACAATACTTTTTAGTTTTGTTAGTTTCTATGTTCAAAGGCGTTAAATATCTGATATCTCCGTCTTTTTTTCCTGAAGCTGATTGTTGTAATGTTGCCATAATTAAGCTTTTGCTACTTTAAGTTTTTCTCTTCTTCTTTCTGCCCATGAAATTGCATGTTTGTCTAAACTTACAGTTAAGAAACGCATAACACGTTCGTCACGTCTAAATTCAGTTTCAAAAGCAATTAATACTTCTGGTGCCACTTGGAATTCAAATAAATGGTAAAAACCACTTTTTTTGTTTTGGATTTCGTAAGCTAGTTTTTTTAAGCCCCAATCCTCTTTTGATACCATCTTTGCTCCTCTACTTGTAAGAAAATCTTCAAATTTGCTTACTGTTTCCTTTATCTGAACATCAGATAAAACGGGATTTAAGATGAAAACAGTTTCGTAATGATTCATAATAAATATGTTTTTAATTATATAAAATTGGGTGCAAAGGTAGAAATAAATATTAGTTACACAACTCAAAAATATAAAATATCGTCTATATGCAAAAAATACCGCTTAAAAGCAAAAAAAATCGATAAACGATATTTCTAAACAAAAATGTGATATATTTGTACCTCCAAATCTATAACAACACTAAATTATGAAATTAAATTGTGTAGTAGTCGATGACAGTTCTCTTCAGAGAATGGTCATTGTAAAGTTAGTTAATAACCATCCAAATTTACAATTAGTTGGTGATTTTTCTAATGCAATTGAAGCAAAAAATTGTATGACAGTGCATACGGTTGATCTAATTTTTTTAGATGTAGAGATGCCATTAATAAGCGGTTTCGATTTTATTGATGGTTTAAAAATTAAATCTCAAGTAATTTTCATTACCTCTAAAGCAGAGTATGCCTTGAAAGCGTTTGATTATAATGCTACAGATTATTTGCAGAAACCAATTGTACTACAACGTTTCAATGCTTCTGTAAAAAGAGCATTAGACCATTTTGTGCTGCGACAAGATAATCATGATGACAAAGGTGAACACATATTTATTAAAAGTAATCTTAAAAAGTTGAAAGTTTTTACTAATAAAATCAAGTGGATTGAAGCTTTTGGTGATTATGTAAAAGTAGTTACAGAAGAAGATATCAATCTTGTGCTTTCTACCATGAAATCTTTTGAAAAAGACTTATCTAAAGATAAATTTATTAGAGTTCACAAATCGTATATCATAAATATTGATAAAGTGGAAAGTTTTAACAGTAAATTTGCCGAAATTGGAGTTACTAAAATCCCATTAAGTCGAAACAAGAAAGAAGATTTAATTAGAGCTTTAGCTATTGCTTAGTAAAAATCAACGTTTGCTGTAACTTTTATAGATCTGTATTGCGAAATAACATCGAAACTATTTAGAATCTTCTGAATGGTTTTTTTTGTATTTGGAATGGATGCATTTTGAGGAATTTTAACCATAATGGTTCGAATATATTCATTACGAATTCTATTAATTCCAGGTTCTTCTGGACCTAAAACTGGTAGTTGCAAATGTTGCTGCATCACTTGATACAACCACATCGAACCTTCTTTTAATTTGTCAAAATCTTTATGTTTTAAAGTCAATTTAATCAATCGGAAATAAGGCGGATATTTATAAATCTGACGTTCGTACAATTGTTCTTTATACATTCCAACATAATCATTGTGAGTTACTTGCTGAATGATGTTATGATTTACATTATAGGTTTGAATAATAACTTTTCCGCGTTTGTCTGAACGACCCGCACGACCAGAAACTTGAGTCATCATTTGAAAACTTCTTTCAAAAGCTCTAAAGTCGGGATGATACAACATGGTGTCAGCATTCATAATTCCAACTAACGAAACATTATCAAAATCTAAACCTTTAGCAAGCATTTGTGTTCCAACTAAAATATCAATCTCACGATTTTTGAAACTGTCAATTAATTTTTCAAAACTGTATTTGCCACGAGTGGTATCTTGATCCATTCGCTTGATGTTTTTTGTCGGAAATAGTTCGGCTAATTCTAATTCAATTTGCTCTGTTCCAAAACCTTTGGCAGAAATAGCTATGCTTGAGCAAGCATGGCAATTGGTTGGTTTAGCGATAGCATAACCACAATAATGACAACGTAATTGGTTCTTGAATTTATGATAAGTCAAACTTACATTGCAACTGGTACATTGCGGAATGTGTCCACAAGTCATACATTCTAAAACTGGAGAAAAACCACGTCTATTTTGAAATAAAATGATTTGTTCACCTAAACTCAACGCTTCAGTTATAGCTTCAATAAGCGTTAAACTGAAATGACCTTTCATTCGTTTTTTGAAGTAATTTTCTTTCAAATCAACCAATTCAACTTCGGGCAAAGGAGCTTTTCCGAAACGTTCTGAAATTGAAATCATTCCGAATTTTCCAGATTGTGCGTTGAAATACGTTTCAATACTTGGCGTTGCCGAACCTAATAAAACTTTAGCTTTTTGTGAATTTGCCAAAACAATTGCCGCATCACGAGCATGATATCTTGGTGCTGGATCTTGTTGTTTAAAAGTTTGCTCATGTTCCTCATCAATAATTATCAATCCTAAGTTAGAGAAAGGCAAAAACAATGAAGACCTTGCTCCTATTACGATTTTGGCTTTTTCTGAATTTTCAAGAACTTGATTCCAAACTTCAACACGTTCATTATTTGAATATTTAGAGTGAAAAACAGCGACTTGATTTCCGAAATGTGCTGTTAAACGAGAAACCAATTGTGTAGTTAAAGCAATTTCGGGCAATAAATACAAAACTTGTTTGCCTTGAGCAATATATTCCTCTATTAATTTGGTATAAATCTCTGTTTTCCCTGATGATGTTACACCATGAAGAAGCGAAACGTCTTTTGATTGAAAACTCTCTTTAATTTCTGTAAATGCTTTTTGTTGTGCTTCGCTTAAAATTAAATTATTATCGGTTTTATTTTTATCAAAATTGACTCTGTCTTCTTGAATGTAATATTCTTCAAAAATATTTTTATCTATCAAAGCTTTAATTGTAGCCGATGTTGACTGCGATATTTCAGTTAATTGCTTTACAGAAATTGGTTTTTTTTCTTGTGCGTTCAATTGAAAATAATGTAACAAAATGTCTTTTTGCTTGGCTCCTTTTAAAGAATTTAAAAGTGAAATCAAGCTTTCATCTGAAGTATAATTTTCCTGTAATCGAATATATCGAATTAGTTTAGGTTTATATTCTTCTTGCATTTCTTCTTGAAGCGAAATCACATTTTTATTTAGCAATTTCTGGACTATAGGAAAAATATTCTTCTTGTTCAAAATTGAAATGATATCTTCAACCTTCAACGAACTTTGATGTTGAAGCGCTTCATAAATTAGAAACTCATCATCAGATAATTCGGATTTATCTATATCAAAATCTTTTTTTTGAGAAATTATGGTTTCGCTTTCTAAAATAAAAGCTGATGGCATGGCACCTCGAAAAACATCACCAAGATTACACATATAATACGATGCAATCCATTGCCAATGTTGCATTTGAAACTCATTTACAATAGGTTTTTCATCTAAAATTTGATGAATTTCTTTGGCTTCATATAATGTTGGTGGAATTTGATGTAAATCTAACACCATTCCAGTATAAATTTTGCTTTTACCAAAAGGAACCGCAACACGCATTCCAACTTTAATATAGTTGTACTCGGCTTCCGAAACGATGTAAGTGAACGTTTTGGGTAAAGAAAGCGGTAAAATTACTTCGATGAAATACAAACTAACTATTTTTTAATTCTTATCCACTTTTGGGTTCTTCCTAATAAAGATATTCCAATATAACCTCTAACAGTCAATTTATCTTTAGATTCTAGACTCAAACTACATTTGTAAATTTTACCACTTTTAGGATCTAAAATTTTACCTCCATTATATTCATCTTCATCTTTAGATAAACCTCTAATAATTACTAAACCTAAAATGGGTTTATCTTTATCTGCACCATTACATTTTATACATTTTTTTCCTTTATTTTCCTTTTCAAGGAGTTCAATTATTTTTCCATAAATTTTTCCATCTTGTTCATAAATCTCAACAATGCTTTTTTCTTTACCTGTTTCATCGTCAAAAGTTTTCCATGTTCCTAAAACAGATTGACATTGCACAATTTGAAAAAACAAAACAAAAAGTAAAACTAAACAATTATTGAGTTTGACAATTTTCAACTTCTTCATAACTGGATTTATTTTTTAAAATATTAATTAACACTATTTTCTGTTTCAATTTCAAGTGCTTTTTCTCTTTTTAGTTTTTGTATTAAAGCATTCAATTCAAATCCTAACAGAAGAATCATGCAATTAATCCAGATGTAAAACATAACAACTAAAAGTGTTCCTATAGAGCCATAAAGTTCGTTATATTTAGAGAATTTGACCACCCAAATTCCGAAAAAATAAGAGGACAAAATGATTAATATGGTTGTAAAAACGGAACCAATAGAGATAAAGGCTCGTTTGCCATTTCGTTTAATTCCAAATTTAAAAAGTATGGAAGTTGTTATTAAAATCATCAACATTAAGAAAATATAACGGCTCATTTCAATGATTGGAATACTTTCAGAAAGTACATCTTGAATTTTGGTTTTTTGAATAAAAACTTCAAAAATTACAATAGTTGCCACCGTTATAATTAATATTAAAGATAGTAAAATTGACATTCCAAGCGCAACAAAATATTGACGAAAGAAAGCTCGTTTTAATGTAATGTGCTTAGAATTTTCAAAACCTCCAAGAATGGCATTTACGCCATTAGTCATTAACAATACCGCCATGATAACTCCGGTAGAAATCAATCCCGAATGACTGTTGTGAAGAATATCATTGATAATTTTGAAAATAGCATCATACGTTGTGGGAGGAACGCCATCTTTAACAAATCCGAGAAAATCTTCTTGAAAACCTTCAATTGGAATATACGGAATCAAATTAAGAATAAACAAAGCAAAAGGAAACAACGCCATAAAGAAACTAAAGGCAATTGCAGCTGCACGATAGGATAAAGCGCCTTCTATAACTCCAGAAATGTATAATTCTAATAATTCATACAACGACAAACCATGTAGCCAAGGTAGTTTAATACTTTCTCCGAAAGCTATAAGTTGCTTAATTACTGGAAATCCTTTTATTTTTTCTTCTAATGTCATGTTGTTCAGATTGCAGATTGCAGTTTTCAGATTGCAGTTTTCAGATTGCAGTTTTCAAATTTATAGAAACTTGTCAGGGTTATTCATCATATAATTCAAAAGCTTTCCAACTTCATTACTTTTTTCTGTTAAAAAATCAAATTCATCCTTTTTCAAATATTCACACGCATGAGCAAACTCTAACCATCCTTGTGTCTCTGCGTTTTCAGTATCGCTATCTGTCAACTTTGAAATAAAATGTTTTTCATAGCGTCTTTTTCGGGTTGCTTCGGCAATATTTACTGCAACACTTCTTGATGAACGTCTTATTTGATCTGTTAATGAATATTGTTCTTCTTTTGGAAATGATTTTGAAATTTTAAATATATACATTGCCAATTCAAATGATCTTTTAAAAGCTAGTAAATCTTGAAACTTCATAATACTATTTTTAAAACTAAAATCTGCTATCTGCTACATAAAAACTGCTACCTAATCAATTGCTTTCAAACTCAAATCCATGTTATAAACAGAATGTGTCAAAGCACCAGATGATATGTAATTCACTCCACATTCAGCATATTGACGAATGGTATTTTCATTAATGTTTCCTGATGACTCAGTCTGGCATTTTGTTCCAATTAAGGCAACTGCTTTTTTAGTATCTTCAAAATTGAAATTATCGATTAAAATTCTGAAAACCCCTTCACTTTCTAAAATTTCTTTTATTTCATCTAGATTTCTTGCTTCAACGATAATTTTCAAATCTTTATTGTTGGCTTTTAAATATTCTTTTGTTTGATTAATGGCTTTTGTAATTCCGCCAGCAAAATCGTTGTGATTGTCTTTTAGCATTACCATATCGTACAAAGCAAATCGGTGATTTTCGCCTCCACCAATTTTTACCGCCCACTTTTCGCAAGCTCTAAAACCTGGCGTTGTTTTTCTTGTGTCTAGAACTTTAGTGTTAGTTCCTTCTAGTAAATCAACATATTTTCTTGTTTTAGTTGCAATCGCACTCATTCTTTGCATGGAATTCAAAACCAATCGTTCTGCTTTTAAAATTGATTGCGAACTTCCTGAAACATGAAAAACTACGTCGCCATATCGTACACTTGAACCATCATTGATGAATGTTTCCAATTTCATATTTACATCAACATAATTAAAAACCATTTTGGCAAATTCAACTCCGGCAATAATTCCGTTATCTTTTACTAATAGTTTAGCTTTTCCTTGAGCATCAGCCGGAATACATGCTAGCGAAGAATGATCACCATCGCCAACATCTTCTCGAATGGCATTTTGTATAATTAATTGGAGTTCGTTTAGAAATTGTGCTTCTGAAATCATAATCTAAATTTGAATGGCTAAAATAATTAAAAATGTTGATTTGCGTTATGATATAAATCTGAAATTATAAATAGATTAACTAAAAAAAGATTTAAGATGAAAAAGACAAAAATCTAAGCAGATAAAATTGAAAATATTACAAATATTTATTACTTTTACCTATTAGCAATATTAAAACCCTAAATCATGGCAAAAAGTCAAGACGCAAAGAAAACTGTAAAAAAGGAACCTCTTAAAACTGCAAAAGAGAAAAAAGAGGAAAAAAGAATTAAGAAAAACACTCCGAAAAGAGATTAATTAATAAAAACAAAAGGCACAAATTTTAAAGTTTGTGCCTTTTTGAATTAATTATTTTCATCAGGAAATATCTTCCCAGGATTTAAAATATTATTTGGGTCAAAGACATATTTAATGCGTTCCATTAATTCTAAATGAACTTTTGAAAAAGCAATATCCATAAAGTTTTTTTGAACAAAACCGATTCCGTGTTCGCCAGAAAGTGTTCCTTTTAGAGCAACAGTTAATTCAAATATTTCGCGAATTCCTTTAGGTACTTCTTTCTGCCAATTTTCATCACTCATTTCACCTTTGATGATATTTACGTGAAGATTTCCATCACCTGCATGACCATAACAAACCGATTTGAATCCGTATTTATTGCCTATTTTTTTTATTCCGATTAATAACTCAGGCAAAACATATCTTGGAACAACAGTGTCTTCTTCTTTATAAATTGAATTCGATTTAACCGCTTCAGCAACAGAACGGCGCATTTTCCAAAGTGCATTTTTTTGGTCTTCAGTATCAGCAAACAAAACCTCATCGATTTCAAATTGTTCTACTACATTCATAATCTTCTCAGCTTCAGAAAAAAGAATTTCCGGATAATTTCCATCAACTTCAATAAGTAAATGTGCTTGAACATTGTCTTTGACATTGATATTGATAGTGTCATTGTATTTTAAAGTCCAATCAATGGCATCGCGTTCCATGAATTCTAAAGCACTTGGAATAATTCCGGCTCTAAAGATGGCAGAAACGGCTTCGCATGCTTGGCTAGCTTTGAAAAACGGAACCAACATTAAGATACTATTGGTGTTTTGTGGAAGTAGTTTGAGTACAATTTTTGTAATAACGCCTAAAGTACCTTCACTACCAACCATTAGTTGTGTTAAATTATAACCTGTAGAATTTTTTAGTGTATTGGCTCCCGTCCAGATGATTTCGCCGTTGGGTAAAACCACTTCCATATTTAATACATAATCTTTGGTGACACCATATTTAACGGCACGAGCGCCACCAGAATTTTCGGCTACATTTCCACCAATCCAGCAACTTCCTTGACTACTCGGATCGATTGGATAGAACAAACCTTTTTCTGCAACTGCTTCACGCAGAACTTGTGTGATGACTGCTGGTTCGACTGTAACTTGAAGGTTTTGTTCGTCAATTTCTATAATTCTATTTAATCGTTCCATGGACAATCCTATTCCTTGATAAATAGACAAAGCTCCACCACTTAAACCAGTTCTTGCACCAATTGGCGTTGTTGGAATTTTATATTCGTTGGCAACTTTCAAGATTTCTGAAATTTCCTTGGTATTTGCTGGTTTTACAACAACATTTGGAGGAAAAACATAATCTTCGGTCTCATCGTGACCATAATGATTTCGAGTTTCTATATCGGTAAAAATATAAGACGCTCCAACAATAGAAGATAGCTTATTTAGTATTTCTGGACTTAATTGCATTTTGTAAAATTTGTGAAGTAAAAATAGAAAAAGAAAATAGAAAAAGAAAATAGAAAAAGAAAATAGAATAAAGAAAATAGATTTTTACAGCTTGGCTGTATTTGAAATAATGTATTTGTAAAAAGCGAACACAAACGAACCCTAATCTATCTTCTTTTTCAAATTGGGAAGAAAATAACAAATGATTCCTATTAATGGCAAAAATGATGCAACATGATATACGTATTCGATTGACTTATTGTCAGCAAGAATTCCAAACAAAGCAGAACCTAATGCGCCCATTCCGAAAGCAAAACCATAGAATAACCCGGAGACCATTCCGAGTTTTTTAGGAACTAACTCTTGGGCATAAACCAAAATTGCAGGAAAAGCTGAAGAAATAATAATGCCAATAACCACCATTAAAACATCGGTCCAAAATAAATTTACATAAGGTAATGCTAAAGCAAAAGGAAATGCTCCAAAAACAGACAGCCAAATGACATATTTTCTTCCAATTTTATCGCCTAAAGGTCCGCCAAGAATGGTTCCAACCGCATACGAAAACAAGTAAATAAACATGTGAAACTGTGCTTGTTTTATGGTTAAATCAAATTTATCGATGATATAAAACTGATAGTAGCTTGAAAGACTTGCCGAGTAGAAAAACTTAGAAAAAATCACTATTAACAATATAGCAATAGAAATTTGAACTTTCTTTTTAGGCAGATTATGTAAATCGATGAAAGGTTGTACTTTATTTTTTCTAAAAACGAGATGTTCTTTGTACCAAAAAGCAATTTTACTCAAAATAAGTAGTCCTAAAGCAGCAACAATAACAAACCAAAGAATGTATTTTTGAGAATTAGGAACTACAATTAAAGCTACTAAAAGTGGACCTAAAGCCGTTCCGAAGTTACCTCCTACTTGAAAAATAGATTGTGCCAAACCGCGTTTTCCGCCAGAAGCTAAATTAGAAATTCGAGCAGATTCAGGATGAAAAATAGACGAACCAGTTCCTATTAAAACTACAGAAGCAATTATCCAATAAAAATTATTGGCAAAAGAAATTGAAACGATTCCTGCCATAGAAAAAAGCATTCCATAAATTTGAGAAAAAGGTTTTGGATTTTTATCAGTGTAATATCCAACCAAAGGTTGAAAAATAGAAGCCGAAAATTGAAAAGCAAAAGTGATTAAACCAATTTGAGAAAATGTTAGATGGTAACTTTCTTTTATTATTGGATAAATGGATGGAATAATGGCTTGAATTAAATCGTTGAGCAAATGAGCAAAACTGATAGAAAACAAAATAGAATAAACCGTTTTATTAAGTAAATCCTTTGATTTTATTGGGCTTTCTACTACTGTATTCATTTAATAAATTTTTAAAATATAATACCAAATTGTTATGGTTAGTAATGAAATTGGAATTCCAATTCCTATCATCATACTACTTAATTTAGGTTTGAGCCCATAATTTGAAGCCAAAATTGCACCCGTAATCATTGGAGCCATTGCCGATTCTAAAATTGAAACATTGATATCTAATCCCTTTGCCCCTAAAATTAGTTTGTAAAACACAAAAAAGAAGGCTGGCATAAGGAATAATTTAAAAAACAAACCCAAAGCTAAAAACGACCAATGCCTATTTTTAGTATCTATTTTTAGTTGCAATCCAACAGCTACAAGTGCTACAGGAGTAACCGTGTTTCCTATTTTTAGAAAAGCATTTTGCAAAGTTAGCGGAAACTCAAAAGATAAAATAGTAGCTAAAATGGCAATTGAAAAGGCTATAAATGGAGGGAATTTTAAGATTTTAATTAAAATTTGAGATTTATTTAAATTTCCTTTTGAAAAAGTTGTAGCTACAAGTATTCCAAATGTTGTAACTACTACAAATGAGCCTGGTTGATCTACAATGATAGCAGTTTTAAGACCTTCAGAACCATAGAGAGCTTCAATAATTGGAAATCCTACAAAGGAAGTATTACTAAGTCCGCCAGTTAATATTAAACAACCTATGAGTTTTTTAGACCATTTCAAATATGTTCCAATACTATAAAAAAAGACAAATGCCAAACCAAAACCCAACCATGCAATTCCGATTGGAAACAAAAGCGCTAATGAAATGGTTATTTTTGGAATGTAATATAACGCAAGTGCAGGAAGCGAAACATAGATAACAAATTGATTTAAACTTTGATGCGTATTTGAAGGAAACTGAGGTACTCGTTGAAGCAAAATCCCCAGAAATAAGCATAAAAATAAGAGAATTATGTTTTCCATGTAATGAATTATGCTTGCAAAGGTAATTAAACAAAAAGATTCAAGTGTTTTATATTCGTACATTTTTTGTATTTTTACAGAAAGTAAGAAACCTTTTGAAAACACCTAAACAAAATTCTGCACTTCATGAAAAAGAAGGCGTACCACAACCAGAAACTTTAAATCAAGTTTCAATTCAAAATGTGATTCAAAAAAGAAAAAATCAACCTTCGGCGCAAGAGTTGATTGAGAGAATTTTGGCAAAAGATAAAGTGGCTTTAAGTAGAGCCATCACGCTTGTAGAAAGCACCAATACCAAACATTTAGAAAAAGCTACTACCCTAATTCAAGCATGTTTGCCTCATGCCAATAAATCCATACGAATTGGAATTACTGGTGTTCCAGGAGTTGGAAAAAGTACTTTTATTGAAGCTTTTGGAAAGCATTTAACTTCACTTGGAAGAAAAGTTGCCGTTTTAGCAGTTGACCCAAGTAGTACCATTTCTCACGGAAGTATTCTTGGAGATAAAACCCGAATGGAAGAATTGGTAAAAGATGAAAACGCTTTTATTCGCCCTAGTGCCTCAGGAGAAACACTTGGCGGAGTTGCCAGAAAAACACGAGAAACCATAATTTTATGTGAAGCCTGCGGATTTGACACCATAATCATAGAAACTGTTGGAGTTGGTCAGAGTGAAACCGCTGTACATAGTATGGTAGATTTCTTTTTACTATTGAAAATTTCTGGAGCTGGTGATGAATTGCAAGGAATAAAACGTGGCATCATGGAAATGGCAGATGCTATAGTAATCAATAAAGCCGATGGTGATAATATTGCTAAAGCTAAATTAGCCAAAACAGAATTCAATAGAGCATTACATCTATTCCCTGCAAAACAAAGTGGCTGGACTCCAACTGCTGCAACTTGTAGTTCTTATACCAAAGAAGGAATTGATGCTGTTTGGAAAACGATTTCAGCATATTTTGAATTGGTAAAATCCAATCATTATTTTGAAGAAAAACGTCAAAATCAGAATCAATTTTGGATGATGGAAACCATAAATGAGCAATTAAAATCTAATTTTTACAATCATCCAAAGATAAAAAAAATACTTGACTACAATAAATTAGCCGTAGCTACCAATAAGAAAACACCATTTTCTGCCGCGTTAGAATTACTCTCTACTTACTTTAAATAATTTCTAATTTTATACCATATATAGCATAATTATTGCTAAAAACATAAATTTATACTATTAAAGGTATAAAATATTGATAAAAATAAAAAATATACCATTTATGGTATTAAATAATAAAAAAATAATATATTTGTAGCTTTAAAGGTATAAAAATGAAGAAAAAAATAAATAATATTAGTATTCACGTTAAAACAAAACGAAAACAAAATAAGCTAACACAACCAGAACTAGCCTTAAAAGCAAGCGTAGGATTACGATTTGTACGAGATTTAGAACAAGGAAAAAGCACATTACGAATGGATAAAGTAAACGATGTATTACGACTATTTGGAGAAACTTTAGGAGTGGTAACTTTAGATAGAGAAAACTTGATAAAAAATGAATAGAAGTGGGAATGTATATATGAAAAATATGTTTTGTGGCGTAGTTAGTGAAACCGACGCCGGATACTCATTTGAATACAACAAAGACTACTTAAAAAAAGAACATGCAGAAGCAATAAGTCTAACATTACCATTAACAGATAGAACCTACCAAAGCAAAACATTATTTGCCTTCTTCGATGGATTAATTCCAGAAGGATGGCTTTTAGATATAGCCGAAGAAAATTGGAAAATAAATTATAAAGATAGAATGGGTTTGCTCCTAACCTGCTGCAAAGATTGTATTGGAGCAATAAGCGTAACAAAGAATGAAAAACTATAAAAAAAAATATTTTTTACCCAAAGACGTTTTAATGGAAGTACATGAAAAAGGTACATTCTATGGAAAACGGTGCTTATTTTGTTATGAACCTCTTTTTAGTAAAGACTCTGATTTTCATGAAGCATGCAACAAACGTTTTTTTGGACAATTAAAAACCCCTCAACTTGCTTATAGCTTAGATAATTTAAAAGAATTGGCCACACAAGTAATCCAAAGTCAAATGGCAGTTACAGGAGTTCAAGCAAAAGTATCCTTAAGTTTATACAGAAAACAAGAAAAAAATTTAACAAAAAAACTAACCATAGTAGGACTTTATGGTGATTATATCTTGAAGCCCCCATCAGAACATTATGAACAATTACCAGAACTTGAAAGTGCCACCATGCACATGGCAGGCGTTTGCGGTATAAATATTGTACCACATAGTTTAGTAAAATTACAAGATAACACCCTTTGCTACATCACCAAACGAGTAGACAGAACTCGAAAAGGAAAACTACATATGGAAGATATGTGCCAATTGAGTGAACGATTAACCGAAGACAAATACAAAGGAAGTCATGAGCAAGTTGCTAAATTAATTTTGAAATATTCTAGTGCACCCCTTTTAGATGTAAGTAACTTTTATGAGCAAGTATTGTTTAGTTATTTTACAGGAAACAGTGATATGCACTTAAAAAACTTTTCTTTAGTTGAAAAAGAAGGGCAAGGGTTGCAATTGTGTCCAGCTTATGATTTAGTACCAACAGCATTAGTAAACCCAGCTGATACCGAAGAATTAGCACTCACGCTAAATGCAAAAAAAAGAAAACTGAAATACCATGATTTTTTGGTCGCTTATGAGAATAGTGGTTTGAGCAAAAAAGTTTTAGACAATACCTTAGAACTTTTTGTTTATGCAAAACCCGAAATGCTTGCTGTTTTAGAAAAAAGTTTTGTGAGCGATGAATATAAAATGAAGTATATGAGTTTGCTTGAAACCAGGTATAAGGAATTGGGGTTAAAATAAATAATGCTGTAAAATATAAATACAGCATTATTTAGTAATATTACTCAAATTCACTCATTTCTTTATCATAAAACTCTCCGGCTAGAGTAATTAAATGTTCCATTTCCGATTCTAATTCGGTTTCATCTTCTCCTTCTAAATCTTCTAAAAACTCTACTTCATCATCCTTCAAATTGATTATGAATCTAGGAAAATCAAGATGTATAATAAATATATCGTCAGGAAAATTGGAGTTGTCGGCTAGAACAAATTTTGGTAATTGCATTTTTATTAATATTTGAAATTTGAAATTATATTTTTTTCTTGCTAAATATAGGGATTGATATTTACTATCTAAAATTAGTTTATTTATCAGACAAAATTACTGGTGCGCTTCCTTTTCCCATGAAAATAATTTTTGTATTAGATGAAGTTGCGATTTCTTTTTGTGCTTTTATTTGTTCATATTGCAATTGTTTGTCTGTCAAACCTGTTGAAATAATTCTTTGATAATCAGCAATACCCTGAGCTTCAACCCTTTTTCTTTCGGCTTCTTGTTTTTCTTTTTGAAGTACGAAAGTCATTTTTTGAGCATCTTGTTCGGCATTAATTTTACTTTCAATTGTGGTTTTTACAGAAGCAGGAAGATTAATATTTCTAATTAAAAGTTGCTCAAGAACCAAACCTCTTTTTTTGAAATCGTCTTCAATAGATTTGAAAATTCGTTGTTGAAATTCGTTTCTTTTTGTAGAATACAATGCCACTGCGTCATAATAAACTGCATTGTCACGAATACGAGTTCTTGTAACTGGACGAACAATTTTATCGTTATAGTTTACACCAATTCCTTTAAGAATTTTTGGTGCTTCGGTAGGCACAACTCTATATAAAACCGTTAAATCAATTACAACTTCCAATCCATCATTTGATAAAACTCTAATGGCGTCATCACCTTCTTGAGCGCCTTCATTATGAATAGCAGACATGGTATAGTTTTGCGTTTGAACATCAAAAGTGGTTATGTCTAAAAGTGGGTTTATAATATGCAAACCGCTTTCTAAAATATCAGATTGCACGTTACCATAAAGTGACTTCACTCCTACTTTTCCGGCATCAATTTGCTTAAACATTGACGAAAAAACTCCAATAAGAATAACTACAAATCCAACATTCCTAATGCTATTTGCAAACTTAGAAAGTGGATTTTGATTGTTTTTTAAAGAAAAACCTGCAATAATTAGAATAATCCCAATAATAATTAATAGTATCATTTTATAATTTTTATATTATACAATGATTATACGTAACCTTGAAGTAATAGTTACAGATTATTGATTAAACTTTAATATGTCCCCAATTTTCACCAGTTCTAATGCGATATAATTGTTGGGTTGTGATATTGAACTGTTTTGCAATCATAACCAAACGAGTTTTATTATCTGGTCGTTGCAACATTTTTTTTATTCTAATTACTTGAGTAGATGTAAGTTTTGCACCATCAGCTTTTTTATTAAATTCGATTATTCGAGCTTTATTTGCTATTACGTTTGGGTTTTTCGATTGAAAATCAATTTGTTCTCTTCTTGTTGCCCATTTCAAATTTTCAACTCTATCATTATCTTTACTAAAATCTAAATGAATTACCATTGTTCGTTCTGGATTATCATTTGGAATAAAATATTGTGCCACCAATTTATAAACTAGAAAACCTTTATCTTTTCTTTTGCCGTTTTCTCTAGTTTGATATCTAAAAATCTTAAAACCTTCTACTTTAGAACATTTTATTTCTCTTCCACTCAAAAAATCATCAGTATAACTAATTATTCTTCCTTGATTGGAAACCGCATATTTTTTTTGTAATGGATATTCAATACTAATTTGTTTGAACATTTCTCCTCTATTTAGTCGTATCATCTGGGAAAATTTTTAAACTATTTTTTAAAATTAATGATTTTGTTAAATAATGAAAGCGAATATACAAAAATAATGCTGCTGCTGTTAATCCTGCTAAAAGCCCCAACCAAACACCAACCGCTTTAAAATCAGTATATTCACCCAAATAATAGGATATTGGGAAGCCAATAATCCAATAGGCTACAAACGTAATATACATAGGAATTTTTACGTCTTGCAAACCACGTAAAGCACCTAGAACCACCACTTGAATTCCATCTGATATTTGAAAAATAGCGGCAACTAATAATAATTTAGCCGCAATAGTTACAACTTCAGTATTATCAACGAGTTGAACTTGATCTTTCATGTCCATAAATAATGGTGGTAATATTTGATGAAAAACAACAAATAAAACAGCAAAAAAAACTTCAATAATAATAGCTAATATAAAGATAGAACGAGCTACCACAACTAAATTTTTATAATCTTGTAATCCTTTTTGATTGCTAATTCTAATCATAGAAACTACGCTCAATCCCATAGCAAACATAAACGTCATTGAAGCCAAACTCAAAGCAATTTGATTGGCAGCTTGACTCGTTTTTCCGATGTTTCCACAAAGCCAAATTGCTGCTGTAAACAAAACTACTTCAAACAGCATTTGCATGGCTGATGGCAATCCTAGATTTACAATTTTAATGATGGTCGCTTTCTTAATCTCGTCAAAACTAAAGCCTTTAAAATAGCGTTTCAAGCGTTCTTGTTTTGCCAAAATGAAATGCATAAAAACTACCATTGCAATTCTAGAAATTACCGTTCCTAGAGCGGCGCCAATAATTCCCATTTTAGGAAAAATCCAAATTCCGTAGATTAGTAAATAGTTGATAATAACGTGAATGATATTGGCTCCAACAATGGCATACATCGAATATTTTGTCATAGATAGTCCATCGGCAAACTGCTTATATCCTTGATAGATAATTAATGGAACTAAAGAAAATGCAACCCAATCAAGATAAGGTTTAGCCAATTGAATCACTTCTTTTGGTTGGTGTAATAATTCCATAATTGGTTTGGCTAAAACCACCAATCCAAATAAAGAAAATCCTAAAATAGTACACAAAAGCATTCCGTGATGAAAAGCCGAGCGAATTTTATTGTTATCATTTTCTGCATCTGCTTCTCCCACAATTGGTGTTAACGCTGTTGAAAACCCTATTCCTATTGACATCGCAATAAAAATTAAACTATTTCCAAGTGAAACTGCAGCCAATTCTGTAGAACCCAATTTTCCAACCATAATATTATCGACAATTCCAATTAAAGTATGACCAAGCATACCTAAAATTACAGGATATGCCAATTGCAGATTGTAACGAAACTCTTTAGTATATTGAGATAAATTCACGGTGCATTTTTTGAGTGCGCAAAAATAGGTAATTCAATTTCAAATATCAATTGCAATAACAATTTCAAAAATCAATCAGTACAAAAAAATTGAAATTGATTTTTGAAATTGTTATTGCAATTGATTTTTATAAAATTCAATATTTGCAGCAACTTTTGCATCTAACTCTGGCTCGTTAATATCCGTTAATTTTTGCATTTCTTCCCAAATAGTTTGAGCAACAATATATCTTGCAACACCTTTATCATCAGCAGGAACAATATACCAAGGTGCAATTTCATTCGAGGTTTTATTAATTGCTTCTTCATAATACTTCATGTAATCGTCCCATCGTTCGCGTTCTTTTAAATCGCCAGCCGAAAATTTCCAATTATCTTCTGGATTTTCTAGTCGTTTTAATAACCTTAAACGTTGCTCTTCTTTGCTCATGTGAAAATAAAACTTCAAAATTTTAGTTCCGTTTTGCGAAATGTGTTTCTCAAAATTGTTGATTTGCTCAAAACGATTTTCCCAAAAATGTGACGTTATGTCTTCTACTTTTTCAATTCCAGGTAAGTTTTCAAACAAAATATATTCTGGATGTACCCTTGTTACCAATACGTTTTCATAATGTGTTCTGTTAAAAACAGCAAACTTTCCTTTTTCTGGCAAAGCCAAATAATGGCGCCATAAATAATCGTGTTCCAACTCGGTAGCATTTGGCGTTTTAAAACTATGAACTACTACGCCACGCGGATTAAATTCTTTAAAAACTTCACGAATTAAGCTATCTTTTCCGCTGGTGTCCATTCCTTGCAGGCATATTAAAAAGGCATGACGATTGTGAGCATACATCGCATCTTGCTTTTTACTCAACTTCATCTGAACTTTGTCCAACGCCTCTTCCTCTTGCTCTTTGTTGGTATCAATAGCTAATTTTGTTGGGATTTTTGATAAACTTATGTTTCCAACAACTTTAAAATCTTCTATATTAATTGATTTCATTATTTTAAGTTTTTATTATTGTAAAAATAGTATTTTTGAGGAGCTATTTCCAGCTATTCGCTCTATCTTTTCCTTTTTAAAGAAAAAAGAAAAAGGATGCCGCTGCTATCTGGGCTAAAACTATCTGCTAACTTATGGAAAAAATTCAACTTACACTACTATTTAAAATCATTGGTCTTGGTTCTGCTTCTGGATTGATTTATCAAGATAATAAAATTTTAGCTATTGGAGATAACAGTTCTTATTTATATGAATATCATATCGATAGCAATAAACTTGAACGTCATGCCTTAGCCGAAAATTCAGAAGAAAATATTCCTAAAAAACTGAAACCCGATTTTGAAGCCATTACAAAATATCAAGATAGTCTGTATCTTTTTGGATCAGGTTCAACCGAAAATCGCACTATTATGGTTCAAGTTGATGCTAAATCTAAAAGTGTAATTCAATCGCAAGATTTGTCCGATTTATATATGGCAATGCAATCTTTTGGAAAAATAGCTGTAGAAGATTTTAATTTAGAAGGCGCTATTTTTAATGGTGAAACTTGGTTTCTGTTCAACCGAGGTAATGGAAAAACCAATAAAAATGTAGTTTTCACAATCGACGGAAAAAACTTAGCCAACGAATTTAGAATTGTAGCAAATGAATACAAATTGCCAAAAATAAAAGGAATTAGGACGAGTTTTACTGATGCCATTCTAGTTGACGACAAAATCTATTTTCTAGCAACTGCAGAGAATACTGACTCAACTTATAATGATGGTGAAGTTCTTGGAAGCATCGTAGGAAGAATTGATGTAAAGAAAATGAAAATTGATTTTACAAAGAAAATAACCAATACACAAAAATTTGAAGGAATTACTCTTTTCAAAAAATCGGAAAAAGAAATTGAATTTTTACTTTGTGAAGATAACGATACCGAAGTTTTGGAATCTAATATTTATAAGTTAGTGATTAGTAAATAGTGATTAGTGATTAGTCCTATTCACATACTAAGGCTGCATATAATAGTAATAAGTTAAAAATGAATTGGAAAAAATTTAAAATTTTCAAAAAAACCGAAGAAAAGAGTTTGAATTCTAAGTCTGAAAAACCAAAATTCGAGCAAATCAAGGTATTTAAGAGTTTACCGAAAGAGCAATGGAAAACAGCTTATAACGAGCTGAATAAAATAATTAGTGAAAACCTTAAAGAATATGGATTTAAAAAAAAAGGTAGAAAACATTATCGCCTAACAAATGACTTGCTTGAAGTTATTGATATTGATAATCGTGGAAGTTGGACTGGAGCAACAGACGATATTGAAATCCGAATCGGATTAGTACCATACTGTTGGGAAGGACTCACTAATGAATACTATTTAATTGGTTCAAAAAAAATCGAGGAAATAGACAATACAATCAGAAAGCACTTTAGAATTTCAGAAGAGTATATATTGTTAGCTAACTATCTTTCCGAAAAATTAATTTCAAAAGCTTTACCATTCTTTGAAAAATATAATTCAACAAAAAAAATAACGAGCCAACCATATATTTTTCCATTATATTCAAAATGTGGTGGAAATGATATTTTCAAATCTCAATTCCTAATTTTATTTTCAGAACTTAAACAACATAAAGCAAATAATGTGATCGAAATTATAGAAAATGAAATTGAACTTCACGAAAAGTTAGAAAATATAGAAATAGTAAACAATTGGAAAAAACTCAAAGAGTTGATTGAAAGACGAAGTTGGACTGAAATTGATAAAATACTATCCAAAATTGAACAAATAGAATTAAATAAACTGAAAATAAAGAGAGTTGAGAATTTGCCAACTAAAACGTAAACTAATTCAATTTTCAGAAAACTGAAAACCGTTAACTGAAAACTTTTTTTATAACCTTCCCAACCTTTTTATAAAAAATGTGCTCTTTATAATAAATACCTTAATTGTGATAAACGAAACGATATTAATTAACTGCCGAAAAATGCAACGCGATGCACAGCGACAAGTTTACGAACTGATGTCGCCTAAGTTGTATTGCACTTGTAAAAGGTATTTAAAAAAGGAAGAAGAGATTGAAGAAGTATTGGCCGATGCTTTCTA
The DNA here is from genome assembly GCA_020048955.1 of Flavobacterium sp. Lineage (GTDB taxonomy): Bacteria > Bacteroidota > Bacteroidia > Flavobacteriales > Flavobacteriaceae > Flavobacterium. The sequence goes on along the minus strand of JAIFLT010000016.1, from coordinate 7,039 downwards.
CACTATTTTTACCAAAATGGATCAATTGAAAGAATTGGGCGCTTTTGAAGCTTGGGCTAGAAAAATTACTGTAAATCAATGTTTGCATCAATTGAAAAGAAACGTAAACTTTAATATTTACATTGAAGACGCAAGCATTCAACTGCAACCAGAAACATTACCGGAAACCCATTTAGAAGAAGAAGATTTATTGAATTTACTCAATTTTATTCCAGAAGGATGCAAAACTATTTTCAACCTCTTTGTGATTGAAGGTTACGGTCATAAAGAAATAGCAAGCATGCTTAAAATATCGGAAGGAACATCAAAATCACAATTGAATGTGGCTAAAACCAAACTAAAAGAATTAGTCAACAATCATTATTATCAACAAGTAAAATAAGTCATGGACAATCAAGATAATTTATTCAACAAAATCAAATCGGCGGCTAAAAATGCTGAAACCAAAGATTTTCCCTCGATGGAAAAAGTATGGTCTAGAATCGATGCCAAATTGGATACCAAAGTTGAAAAGAAACATAATAACAACTGGAAGAAATTGTTAGTTGCAGCTTCTATTTTATTAGTAGTTACCATTGGTTATCAGTTTTTAAAAACCGAAAAAGAAATTGTTTCACCCAATAATGAAATCGTAACAAAAGAAGCTGAAAAACCAATAATTCAAGATTCATTAGAAAATCAAAATGCCATAGTTTCTACAGAAATTGAATATCCGAATATTAAAGAAAATGCGGATGAAATTTTGAAAGAGCAAGTTGCAAAACCGAATGTTGTTGCAAGTTCAGAAATGGCAGAAGAAGCTACAAGTTTAGAGCCAATTAAACCAAAAGAAAATATTAAAAACTTTGCTTCCTCCAATTCTGATGGCACTTGGTATGGTAATAACAATTTTGAATCACGTGGAGTAACGTATGAAGAAGTTAAGGCTAAAAAGAAGGAGGATGATTTAAAAAAGAGTAAAGAAGTAAAAAAACAAGAGCCTATTGTGGTAATAGATGGTGAAGTTTCGAGAGAAAAATTATCTAATATTAATGATGAAGACATTGAATTCATCTTAGAATTACCTGACCCACTCTATATTATTAATAAAATATATTACACCGAACAAGAATTATTTGGTCCTAATCCGACAAGTCCTTATGCGCCTTTGAATAAGCAAAAAATTGAAAGTATTTCTATTTTACCTCCAGAAAAAGCAATTTCAATTTATGGAGAAAAAGGGAAAAAAGGCATCGTAATTGTCACAACAAAAGACGGAAAACCTTTGCCTAAAAAGGAATAAACCATATTTACATATCAAAAAAACTAAACCATGAAAAATATCAAACTTATTTCATTAGCCCTAACTATGCTTTATTGTTTCCTTAGTTTTAGCCAAGAAAAAACAATTATAGGAACCGTTTCTGACAAAAACGAAGTACTTCCATTTGTAGTTGTTCAAATAAAAGGAACTAAAACAGTTACTCACACCGATTTTGATGGAAAATTTTCAATCAAAGCAAAGGTTGGTGATACATTGCTATTTAACTTTATCGGATACGATTCTGTAAAAGTAAAAATAAAGAAGCGAACTACTAAATTAAATATAGTTTTAATAAGTAATACCATTTTATTACAAGAAACTTATCCGGTTGAGAGTTCCATTAGAAAACAAAAAAATCAAACAGAAATAATCAAAATTTCAAAAGAAGCTATTGAAAAAACGTAGCTAAAATAAAACTTCACACATAGTCTAACCTTAAAATTTAATATTATGAAAAGTTCAAAACTTATTTCATCGGCCATTGCTATGCTTATATGTTTCCTAACATTTGGGCAAGAAAAAAACATCACTGGTACTGTAACCGACAAGAATGGTCCACTACCAGGCGCATCTATTGTTATTAAAGGAACTACCAATGGAGTTGCTTCAGATACTTATGGAAAGTATGCCATAAAAGCTAAAAGTGGTGACATATTAGTTTTTAGTTACATTGGATACCAAACAAAAGGCGTTACAGTTGGCGCTTCAAATACCATCAATGTTGTTTTAAATGAACTATCCAGCCAGTTACAAGAAGTTGTGGTTGTAGGATCGGGAAGAAATGCAATTTATTCTGATGATAATAACATAAAATCTAAACCCATAAACTCTGAAATTTCAGAGTTTATGTATGACAAAAGTAAAAAATCAACAGTATTACAAGAAGTAGTTATTGGAGCAATGGGAATAAAAAGAACAAAAGATGCAGTGGTTTCTTCTCAAAAAACAATTAACAATAAAGAATTAAACCAAGCTTCTAACCCAAGTGTTTTACAATCATTGAACGGAAAAGTTTCTGGTTTACAAGTAAATGCTATTAGTAATGGTGTTAACGGAGAAACAAGAGTGGTTTTGAGAGGAAATCGCTCAATAACTGGAAATAACCAAGCATTAATTGTGATTGATAATGTTATTTCATCAACTGAAGCATTAAATCAACTTCCTCCAAATATTGTTGATAATATAAATGTTATTAAAGGAGCGCAAGGTGCTGCGTTATATGGTGAACAAGGTGTTAATGGAGTAATCGTAGTTACCACTAAAAAAGGATATAATAATAAAACTACAATAGAATATGATGATACAGAAGAGGAAGAAAAAACTCCAGTAAAACCAAAATCAATCAAAATTGAAGTTGATCAAGAAGAATATGAAAACTTTATCGAGAATCAATTTGAAAGTCCAAAGACCGCACCACTTTCAACTTTTTCTATTGATGTTGATAATGCTTCATATACTAATGTTCGTAATCAATTTGAAAGTCCAAAGACCGCACCACTTTCAACTTTTTCTATTGATGTTGATAATGCTTCATATACTAATGTTCGTCGTTTTATAAACAATGGTCAAGTAGTTCCAAAAGATGCAGTAAGAGTTGAAGAAATGGTTAATTTTTTCAAATATAATTATCCTCAACCTCAAAATGAACATCCATTTTCAATAAATACAGATTACAATGATTGTCCTTGGAACAGCAACAATAAAATTGTTCGCATTGGCTTGCAAGGAAAAGATATTCAAACAAAAGATTTACCTAATTCAAATTTGGTTTTTCTTATTGATGTATCGGGTTCAATGAGTGATACTAACAAATTGCCATTACTAAAACAATCTTTAAAAATATTGGTGAATCAACTTCGCAAAGAAGATAGAATATCAATTGTAGTCTATGCTGGTGCTGCAGGTTTGGTTCTGCCTTCTACATCTGGAAGTGAGAAAGAAACCATAATAAACTCTTTAGATAAACTGAATGCTGGTGGAAGCACAGCTGGTGGTGCCGGAATTGAATTGGCTTATAAAGTTGCTCAAGAAAACTTTATTAAAAATGGTAATAACAGAGTAATTCTTGCAACAGATGGCGATTTTAATGTTGGAGAATCATCGAACACTGATATGCAAACTTTAATTGAAGAAAAAAGAAAATCAGGTGTTTTCTTAACGTGTTTGGGATACGGAATGGGAAATTATAAAGATAGCAAAATGGAAATTCTTGCCGACAAAGGAAACGGAAATTATGCCTATATCGATAACATTCAAGAAGCTAATCGTTTTCTTGGAAAAGAGTTTAAAGGTTCCATGTTTGCTATAGCAAAAGATGTCAAAATTCAAATTGAATTCAATCCGAATTTAGTTCAAGCCTATCGATTAATTGGCTACGAAAACAGAAAATTGCGTCCTGAAGATTTTAAAAATGATGCCATCGATGCTGGTGAATTAGGAAGTGGTCATACCGTTACAACTTTATATGAAATCATTCCAACAGGTATAAAAAATGAATTATACCAAGAACCATCTGATTTAAAATATACTAAAACAGATGCTTCCACTACCAATTTCAATAACGAATTAGCAACAATTAAATTCCGTTACAAAAAACCTGATGGTGATAAAAGTACAGAAATGACAGCACTTATTTCTAACAAGCATGATGCCTTTTATACTGCATCGCCAGACTTTAAATTTAGTGTAGCTGTAGCATGGTTTGGATTAAAACTAAGAGACTCAAAACTAGTTCTTAATAAATCATCAATAGACATTGCTGCTTTAGCTAAAGAAGGATTGGTAAATGATTCAGAAGGCTACAGAGCTGAATTTATTAGACTAGTTGAAGCAATAAAATAAATAGTTAGGTTAAATTGGTTAATTAAAAAACCCGATAAGTTCTTAGAATTTATCGGGTTAAATTTAAATGATAGTCTTAATACTTAATACTCCTATCTTAATACCAAAATCTACTTCTCAATCTCTTTCAAAGTATCCATTTTCTTGTGAGCTAAGAAACCTTTTATGTCTTCAAAATGTTCTTTTACTCGTTTGTTTCCAAATTCAAATACTTTGGTAGCCAATCCGTCAAGGAAATCTCTATCGTGAGAAACTAGTATTAAAGTTCCATCAAAATCACGTAAAGCGTCTTTGATAATGTCTTTGGTTTTCATATCTAAGTGATTTGATGGCTCATCCAAAATCAATAGATTTACAGGTTCTAACAATAATTTAATCATTGCCAAACGCGTTTTTTCGCCACCAGAAAGCACTTTTACTTTTTTGGTTGTATCATCGCCATGAAACATAAAAGCTCCAAGAATATTTTTAATTTGCGTACGAACATCACCAACAGCAATATTATCAATTGTTTCAAAAATAGTGGCGTTTTCGTCTAATAATGCCGCTTGATTTTGAGCAAAGTATCCAATTTGAGCATTATGACCAACCTCAACCGAACCGCTATTGATTTCGATTTCTTTCATGATGGCTTTAATCATAGTTGATTTTCCTTCACCATTTTTTCCAACAAATGCTACTTTTTGTCCACGCTCAATAACCAAATTAGCATCCTTAAAAATTAGTTTATCTCCGTAAGATTTTTCTAAGTCTTTAACAATTACCGGATATTGACCTGAACGAATTGATGGTGGAAATTTCAACTTTAAAGCCGAATTATCAATTTCATCCACTTCGATAGGAACAATTTTTTCTAACATTCTAACACGCGATTGCACCGCATCGGTTTTAGAAAAAGTACCACGAAATCTATCAATAAACGCCTGATTATCTGCGATGTATTTCTGTTGCTCATCGTATGCTTTTTGCTGATGAACACGTCTATCTTTTCGTAATTCTAAATAATGAGAATATTTGGCTTTGTAGTCATAAATCCTTCCCATGGTTACTTCTATAGTTCTATTTGTGATGTTATCTACAAAGGCTCTATCGTGCGAAATTACCATTACAGCTTTAGCTTGATTAATTAAAAAATCCTCCAACCACTGAATACTATCCATGTCTAAATGGTTTGTTGGCTCATCTAATAAAATCAAATCTGGTTTTGTTAGTAAGATTTTTGCTAATTCAATTCGCATTCTCCAACCACCAGAAAATTCTTTGGTTGGACGATTGAAATCTTCTCTTTCAAATCCTAATCCTTTTAATATTTTTTCAACTTCGGCTTCATAGTTTACTTCTTCAATTGAATAGTATTTTTCAGACAACTCCGACACTCTTTCAATCAATTTCATATACTCATCACTTTCATAATCGGTACGAATGGTCAATTGTTCGTTGATTTCGTCGATTTCTTTTTTCATATTCAACACCGCAGCAAACGCTTTTGATGTTTCTTCCATCACCGTATTTTTCATATTCAACACCGCAGCAAACGCTTTTGATGTTTCTTCCATCACCGTACAATTATCTTCCGTTAATAAATGCTGAGGCAAATAGGCAACAACAGCATCACTTGGAGCTGAAATAGTTCCGCGAGAAGGTTTATTTGCTCCGGCAACAATTTTTAACAAAGTAGATTTTCCTGCTCCATTTTTACCCATTAAGGCAATTTTATCAGTTTCATTAATAGCAAATGTTACTTCACTAAAAAGAGTTGTTCCACCAAATTCAACGGCAATGTCATTAACTGTAATCATTTTTAATATGTTGGAAGTTAGAAGATGGAAGTTGGAAGCTTCTATCTACTTAAATTTTTGAAGGTGCAAAGATAAATTAATTAAGGAATTTATCAATTTCAATATCAGAAAAAAAAGGTAGGTTTTTAAATGATTTATTAATTGAAATGCTAATTTTTTAAAGTTTAAATAATTCGGAAGATTTAGTTACAAAAATTGAAAGGCAAAAAACAAATTTAAAGTAATTTTGAAATCTAATAAAACCACATGCCATTAATTGATTACCTTTTTTTAAGCAAAATTTTACCTGAAAAAAAGATTAAAAAATCGTTCCAAAAAGCGAAACAATCCTATCTAATTCGAATTAGAATAGCCACTTCGTTATTTTTCTTTGGAATGGGTTTTTGCTTTGCAACTTGGGCAAGTAGGATTCCTGATTTAAAACTAAGTTTGAATTTAAGCGAAGCCAATTTAGGTACCATTTTATTTGCTTTACCTGCTGGTCAATTGTTAGCAATGCCTTTACCTGCTGGTCAATTGTTAGCAATGCCTTTATCTGGAATAGTTGTAGCAAAATATGGTAGTAGAAAAATAGCCATTTTAGGACTTTTTGTTTATGCCTTTTTCCTTACTTTATTGGGTTTACCAACAGAAAGTTGGCAATTGGCTTTAGGTTTATTTCTTTTCGGTTTTTTTGGTAATTTTTGCAATATTGCAGTGAACAGTCAAGGTGTTTTTACCCAGCAATTGTTTGACAAACCAATCATAGGATCATTTCATGGTTCATGGAGTTTGGCTGGATTTTCTGGTGTATTGTTGGCATTATTAATGCTGTTTTTAAAACTATCTCCTTTTCAACATTTCTTAATAGTTTTATTAATTATAACTCTATTAATTGCAACTAATTATAATTATTTGGTAAAAGTCAAACCTCAAAAACCAGTAGAAAAAGAGAAAACCTCATTCTTCAAAATTCAAGATAAGACTTTAATTTGGTATGGATTGATTTGTTTTCTTTGCATGGCGAGTGAAGGAATAATGTTTGATTGGAGTGGTGTTTATTTTAAAGAAATTGTAAAAGCTCCAGGTGCATTAGCCATTTTAGGTTACACTTCCT
>JAIFLT010000040.1:36985-40202 GCA_020048955.1 Flavobacterium sp. | reverse complement strand
GCGAAGCGGTATCACGAACACCAAAAAACAATAAAAACTTGTGAGTAAACGTCATAAGAGGCAAGTTAAAGCGGATAAGCGTCCACAGCAAAGAATGAATTCCCCCAACCATCACGGGTAGGGGAACTTATGCCAAACCTTAAAAAAATAAACTGAAATTAAAAGGAATACCTAGCTTTGAAATCAATAAAAGAGCATGAAAAAGCTACTAATACACCTATAGAAAATTAGCCGTGACTATAATGGCGTCAGTCAACACAAACTAACAAAAATAATTCCTGCAAAAAAGCCCTAATCATGTTGCTGGTTAGGGCTTTTTTTTGAAATTTTTTCTGCTAGTTTGCTAGATGTTAGACGTAGCTCATTTATATTTTTAATTTTTCATCATTTTGTCGTATTCTTCAATCGAATAAAAATGTTTGAATCCTTCTAATTTATTAATTCTCCATTGACCATTTTCTACTTTCGCTGTTATTTTATAACTATGAGAATTATATTTGTCTAATGACCAGTTAAAATTTGCTTCACTTTTATTTATATTTAATTTATCAATAGTTATTGTTTCCCAATATTTTTCGTCATAATCTTGGCAACCACACCAATTGTCTGCTCCAGTTTCCCATAATGACATTCCGTCTTTATTATTTCTGTAAATTATATCAGCTTTTTTAATTGATGAATCTAGAGTTTTGGCTATTTCCTTATGTTTGTTAAGGAATTCATTGGTAAAATAATTAGTTTGCTTGAAAAGTTCAATGTTTTTTTGATACTTGTCCCAATCAATACCAACAAAAATACTATCTTGCTCTTCATTAAATTTATATGGAAAATCATCTATTGAAATGGTATTATGCCATTCGTAAACTTGTCTTATTAATTTAGTTATTTCAATACTGTCAATTTCTTTTTGGTTACTAGTTTCATTTTCTATTGCGATAATTTTTTTTTCAGCCTTTTCGTTGCAACTGACTAGTGATATAAATATTAAACTATAAAATATTAAAATTAATTTTTTCATTTTCAGGTTTTTATTCAGTTTTCCCAAACTTTCTGCCAACGTTTTGCTGCTTCTGGCAGTGGCGTAATTTCGACACTAACCATCACAAATATAACTAAAATTTAGTTTCAACAATTAAGTTTTATAAATTAATCCCATGCTTAGCCATTGCTAGAAACAGCTGTTGTGGGCTGTAATAATATTTTAGTTTATTTATTTTCGTCTACAACTATAGAATAAAAATCTAAATCCTTTTTTATAAAAGTGCTTTCGAAATAGTTCCATTTATTGTTCTTTCTTTTGAATACTTTAATTTCTGTAGACTTACTTTTTTTAGAAATAGAATCTCCAGGTTCTATATATTCGTCATTCTCAGAATAGAGAGAAATGTAACTATCATTAGTTTTAATTTTAATCTCTTTTCCTCCACGTCCTTGTCTAACGTCTAATATTTTGCTATTGTAACTTGAGTTATAAAGATTTTTAAAATTTGAATACCAAAATACATCTTTAGAAAACCATATTATAATCATTAAAGTAATAATTAGGATAAATTTTGATCTTTTCATTTTAGTAATATTTTCAACAGTTTGTGTCTTGTCCTAAAATACGTTGACTTTTTTTTGTTATTAATTAGTCTCGATATTTCAAATTGGCAAGCCAATTTGCATTTTTTTGTTATTAATTAGTCTCGATATTTCAAATTGGCAAGCCAATTTGCAGTTAGGTTTTTTTAGTTTTTTCTTCCCAAAAATTAAGTCATTAATAAAAGTGGGATTGAAAAATTGTTGTTCGTCAATCCCTAACTTTATTTTTGTACGATTATGATTTTGGCACTTGTTGGGTTGCTCCTCAGCAGAGCCTAACTCCATCCTCACATAAACGTTTTAAAAATAGGAATTGTTTTTATTTTATGCAACTTTTTTTTCTTTTTTATAATTCTTATTTTCTTGTTTATTATATTGTAAATGAACTTCTTGTGGTGTTTTTAAATTTAAGCTCCAATGCATTCTGTCGTTATTGTACAATTTCACTGCTTCTTCAACCATTTTTTGGGCTATTTCTACTGATTTTATAGTGTTTTTTAATCCAAATTCATACTTTAAAATACCATTAATTCGTTCTGCTATTGCATTTTCATAAGGATCATATTGTTGAGTTGTACTTAATATAAAATCTTTTTTTTCAGCAAATTCTGAATAATCAGGACAGCAATATTGGATGCCTCTATCGGAATGGTGGATGGTGTTTTTGTGTCCAAAAACACAATTCATACATGCCATTGTGAGTGCAGCTTTTACCATCGAAACTTTCATGTTATCTTCTAAACTCCAACCCATAATTTTTCTCGAATAAGCATCGGTTACTAGTGCTAAATAGGCGTGTCCTTGGTCGGTTTTGATATAGGTAATATCGCATACAAACACTTGCTCGCTGTATGTTATTTTCAATTCTGTCAATAAGTTAGGAGATTTGAAAAAGAAATGTTTTGAGTCTGTTGTTATAAAAAAACGTTTGGTTTTTTTGATTAACATTCCTCTTGATCGCAACAAATTATTTATTGCATCTCGTCCCATTTTTATATTAAGTTCCAATAGTTTGGGTTGTAAATATTGATGCAATTTTCGAGTTCCTGTTTTGGGTAACTTTTTTCTGTATTCAATAACTAATTCTATTACTTTATCTCGCTCTATTTCTTTTTGTTTTTCTTTTTTAAGTCTCTGACTATAAGCTTGTTTTGTTATCCCGAGTGATTCGTAAATCCATTTTGTTTTAAAAGGTTTTAGTCCTTTTTTAGCTTTTTCTTCTTTCTTTGAATTTCGTTTGCTAACCACTCGGGCAAGTACTTTTTTGATAGTTCTTCTCCTGTAACTTGCTCAAATTCAATGATTACTTCTTGTTGAAAATCCTTGATTCCTTCTAAATCTTCGATTCGTTCTTTGAGTTTTTTAATCTCATCATCTTTAGAAAATCCTGTTTTTTCTTGCGAATAATTACTTAATTTTTTCATCCAATAATGTATTGTTGCTCGTGAAATGTTATACTTTTTAGATGCAAAGTTAGCAGAAATTTGTCCGTTTTTGATTTGGTCAATGACAAAAAGTTTGTGTTCAAAAGTTACTTTTTGATAGTCGTTTTTTCGACAGGTGTCTTTTTTTGGTGTTTCCATAGGATACTAAAATTGTTTAATTTTTAGTCAACCTATTTTAGGACGAGGCA
>JAIFLT010000040.1:29916-36965 GCA_020048955.1 Flavobacterium sp. | reverse complement strand
TAGTCGTTTTTTCGACAGGTGTCTTTTTTTGGTGTTTCCATAGGATACTAAAATTGTTTAATTTTTAGTCAACCTATTTTAGGACGAGGCAGTTACTACAATGACACACAACGTTTTGCATATTTATGAAGTGGCGGCTTTTGAAAACGGATTTTTCATTTTAGCACTTAACTTTCTTTGATGCACAAAGTTTCTATTTTGCACTAAACCCGCCATTTCATAAATATGCGGTTGGCTGTAGTGCTTATTTTTTCCTACCAAAACCTGTAAGTATAACTGTGTCAAAAATAAAATCTTGCTTGTAAATGTCGTTCAACTTTTTTAAGGTATCAACTATACTTATAGAATTTTGTAAAACATTAGAAAACATGGTGTAATTTTTCGTTCCTATTCCTTTACTTATTTTTTCAGAATGTTCAATTATATATTTTCCCGTAACTGGGACAACATTAAACCTAAATTCAATTTGAGATTTATGAACTTCTGTAACATTATTATTTAAAATTGTTTCATTGAAATCTTTAAGAGCATTTTTTAAATTCGCTTTATACAAAACTAAATTTGTTGCATCTCCTTTCATTACATCTAAAGTAATCAAATCACACAATTCTCTGTATTGTTTTGCGAAACTTGAGTTTCTTAAATTAATCGCATTTTCTAAAATGTCAATTGGATATTTTGCTTTAGACAAACACGCCAAAAAAACTGGAGAAAGTTCTTTGCCTAACTCATCTATTGGTTCAATCATTTCAGTTCTAATGCGAGATAATTGTTCCATATTCCAAGAATGAATTTCCATTTGTAATTCATTAGAAATAAGAGGTTGTCTAGAAAAATGAGGGTTATATATTTTAAAATCGCTTTTTAATGACCTTTGAATAAGTTTAATTCTTGCTTGTACAAATAACCCAAGTATTCCAACATTTCCATTTTTTAATTTTTGAATGTAATTTTCAAGTCTATTATTTTCTTCTAAGTTAAAGTTATCTTTAGCAATCTTTATGTAACGTTCTATTACAGGATTTGATTGGTCTTGAATATTATGAATTGCAGAATAAGTTCCGTTTCGAAATTTAATAGCGTAATCTAAACATTTTAATTTTAAACTATCAAGTTCTTCAGATATTATTTCTTTGATAACTGAAATAACAATCTCTTCATTTTCGTCAATTTGTACTTCTGTTTTTTTAAATGTATCTTTTTCACTCAAAATGAATTGTCCTAGTTCTTTTGTTTCAAATGCAAGACGATAAGATTCCCATTCTTTCGACTGTCCATATTCGAATTGAATTTTACTATTTAAAACAAATGTTTCAATAAACTGGCTTAAGTTTAATAAACTCGTTAAAGTAAATCCATTTTTTTTTATTTCAGCCAAGTTTAGAGCATTTGCAGCACCCATAATTGTAGTGAAGTCTGTTTGAACTATTGGATTTTTTTTGTTAAATAAATTTATCATCTTATTTTCAATTTTTAGCATTACAGCCAACGTGTCGCGGCTTCAAGAAGTGGCGATGAACCAAGACCAAGCCTGTACAAATATAGACAAAACTTTTAATTAAAAACCTTTCCGATTTCAAATAAATCCCGTGCCTCGCCATTTCTTGAAACCGCTGTTAGCAGTAGTGCTTTATAATTCTTTAAGACGTTTTTTTAAATTTTCATATTTTTCATTTGTCAAATCAATATCATATTGAGAATATATGAAATCAACATTTTGTAATTTTTTTTTATCTTCACAAAGCCAATTAAAATACAAATGAGTGTTTGTGTTTGTGAGAAAATTCAAGTTTTTGTTTGTGTAATCTAAATTTTCAAATATATCATTACTACTTAAAATACCATTTAAGTTTTTAGTAATTCTAACTTCTCCTGGTCGTAATTTTGGTATAACATATTCATTATCTAAAAATGCATTTAAGTAACCACTACCAACTATTGCATTTTTTTTAATTCTATCAAATACAAACTTTTTTTTATATTCTAAATAACCATATGCTATTGATGCAGTTGTTAGATAGTTTTCTGAGAGCATTTTTTGATTTATTTCTTTAATTGCAGATAATATATCATTGAGTTTTGAAAAATTTTTTCCTTTATCCGAATAAATAATTCCACAATCCGAAACAAAAATGCCATTTAAAGATTTGTGTTTCTTTAATGTATTATAACCTGCTGAATAAAAAACATCTAACATTTTACCTGCTGAATTTATATCTTTTTGCAGTTCGTTTTTAAATCCTGAAATATCTATAAAGCATACGAATGTATTAGAATTAAATTGTCTCATTATTTTATATGTTGTGGTTTGTTACTATTTAAATTATGATGGTTAATTTTCTATTTCTTTTTTTATAACTTCTGAAATGTTGTCGTAAGGTAGACTTCCAAAATAGAAGTTTTTAGAAGGTGAGGTATAACCTTTTTTATAAATCTCTTTTTGAGGCTCACCAATACAAGGAACAGTGATTTTTTTATAAATAGTGTTTTCTGATATATTTATAAAGTTTATTTCTGCATTTAATCTAATAGCTCGACTACCATCTCCATAACTACCAACTTGTTCACCGGGAACTTGTTTCACCCATATTAGTACATTTGCATTTTTAATTTCTTCTGCGATAAAATTGAATAAATCTGATTTTTTAAAATTTATTTTTGTTTGATGAAAATCTTTGATATTACATTCGTAATCTTGATTTGTATCGAATATATAAAATTTATCAATTTTTATACTTTTTGATTCGTCATAACTTAAAGAAGAGTTACATTTAAATTTTGAAAAAAAATTAATATTTGATTGTTTCCAAAAATCAACAAATTCTTGTTTTTTTTGTTTTTCTTTAGCTTCTATTTCATCAGAATGTATCCAATTATCAATTCCAGTGTATATAAGTCCAATTGCAAAGCATATAAGGACAAAAAATCCTAAACAGCCAGAACCATTATCTCTTTTCATATATTTTTTTTTTAGATTTATAATATTTTGTGGTTTGCCGCTTAGATTAGTAAGTCTGCGAAGGCATTACTGCTAACGTTTCGCAGCTACAAGAAGTTGCGTACTTCATTCACTGTCAATTACAAATATAACCAAAACTTTGATTCAGCAATTACCAATTCTGATAAATCCCATGCCTAGCAATTTCTTGTAACTGCTGTTGTGTGACGTATTAATTATTCGTTATGTTAATTAATAATATTTTGGTATTCCCAAGTATGTATATTCCCTAAAATCACAAGTTCAGTATCTGTAAGTTTATTTTGAGCAACTTTATTTTTATCTTCGTATAAATAAAAATCATTTATTTGTTCTGCTTTTGCCTTTAATTCGGATAGATTTTTGTTGAAAGTTTTTTTGTCAGTAACACCAACATTTCTTTGGTCAAATTTGCCTCCTTTTGTCAAATATTTATTTTGAATGGTAGCAAGTATTTGAACATTTGTATTTGCATTTTTTATAAGTGATTTTAATTTGGTAGTTGATTCTTTTTCGCTTAATGTTAATTCTTTTGGACATCTTTTAAAAATATATCCGAATCCCATATTTTCGTTTCCATAGTTTGACATATCTTGAAATCTAAACAACGAATATGTAACAATTGCATAAAGCTTATTAGTTTTTATATTTCTAATAATTGAGTTTTCTAATGGATATTTATATTCATCAAGACTTTTTACTAATTCAAATTTTTCAGTTGGCAGAATAGAAGAGAGTTTAATAAAATTTGTATCATAATCAATAAATCCTCCTAAAGTATCTTTGACTAAAAATATTTTTTGCATTCTATCTCTAATTTCTGCATCTTTTAATATTTCATCATTAGAAAAATTCGCAAATTTTTCTAATTTTTGAATTGATGATTTTATGAACGTAAATTGTGGCTTTTCATTTTGCTGACTTTGAGCATTAAAAATTGATCCTAAGCAAAATATAAATAGTATTATTTTTTTCATTTTATTATAAAGTTTCTATAGTTTGTTTAACTGTATTTAAGTTATTTTTCCAAAAGGATTGCATTCGCCTTGAACCTATGTGTGGAACTGAAATAATTATTATATTATTCCATTTTACACTTCTTACATATTGGTTTTTTCCTTTGATAGTTTTTATCAAATCATTTTTTATAACTTCCTTGATATTTAATATTCTTATGACTTCTTCAAAAACTTGCTTACCTTGAGTAATAATAATTTTTGGATTTACATTTTTAATTTCAAATAGTAAATTTTCTTTCGCATAATTGCGCCTTATTTCTGCCCAATTTTCACTTTTCCCAATTGCTTTTTGAATCTTTTCTTGGCTACCAACACTTAAACCATTCCCTCTAAATGGACTTAAAGGAAATAAGTCTGTTAAATAGCAATTATTCAAAACATTTTCTTTTGTTGTTTTTAATTTATCGTAAAGTAATTCTGAAATATAATTGAATATGTAATGATTATCATTTAAGTAATTTTCAATTGTATTTTCATTATTAAAACCATAAACTGTCTGTAAATATTTAAAGTGAATATGTGGTTCTGCTCCGATAATAAAAATAGATTTACCTTCTTTTGCATTAAAACTTCCATGCCAACTTGGAAAATCTATTGACCAAGCATTATTTTCGGTTACAGAATTTACTAACTCAACTGAAAATAATTTTTTTTCTACAATCTTTTGAATAAACTGATTTACAAATGATTTTTTTATATTTTCATTTATGTCTTCGCTTTCAAGTTTTAACAAGCAATTTTCATTTGTTATGAACTTATCTAAATGATTATTTATGTCAAAAAATTTTTCTTTTAAAAAAGTTAATTCACTCATCAAATTCTTGTAGCACTTGTTATTAATACTTTTTTAGCACTTGGAAATAGATTTTTCGCCCAACTTAAAAGCTGTTCATTATTGTTTCTATTGGAACTATTACAAGCTCCAAAATCTTGTTGAGAAATTTCAACGGTTCTTCTTTCTGGTATTCCAACATTATTTTGTCCATATACCATAAATGTAATTTCTGCTTTAACTGTCATAATTCTTTTTTTTTGCGATTTTTTTGGAAAATATGTCACACAACGTTTGGCCGCTTGGCGATGTGGCGGATTAAGGAAGCCTAAACTTTCGGTTAAACACTGACCTTGCAAGTACAAAACCAACTTCAAATTAAACCTAAACCCGCCATATTGCCAAACGGCGGTTAGCAGAAGATTTATATTTTCGCTATCTTTTCGGAAATAGTTTTTAAAATTTCGGCAAGTTCAGAATTTGTAAAAACATTCCGTTGAATGCTTTCTGTTATCATTGTTTTAAAATCGTGCCAAGGAATTTCTCCCGAACCAGCTTTATTAAATTTTCCACTTGGTAAATCATATCTGTTTCTAATTGAAAATGCCTTACTATTCCAAGTTGCTTCGCCCCATTCAATAGAATGATTTGGATCAGTTGGATTTAAATATTTTTCACTTGCTTTCATTACTCTTTTATGAATTTTTGATTTATAATGTTTTCTCCGATTTTAATTTTTATAATGTAAATACCTTTAGATAATGAATTTACGTTTATTTGATTAACATTTGTTTTACCTTTTGAAATGGATTTACCAAGTATATCAAATATTTCATATTCTTTTTCTGTAATGTTTGATAGATAAATAGTTTCCTTGACTGGATTTGGATATATTGTAATTTTATTTATTACATTATCGTCAATAGATAAATTGCTATCTCCAATTAATCTTAATATTGCTCTTTTAGTCGTACCATTATATGATGCAAAAAAACCACCAATTAGAATTTTACCATCAGGTTGAATTATTATTTTACTTATATCACTATTTAAACCCGTACCAATATTGAAAGAAGTGTCAACTCCGCCGTTATTATTAATTCTCACAAGTCTATTAGTAGCAGTTGCTCCATTATAATTGCTGATAAGAATTTTATTTGTCGACAATTGATGAACGTTATTAATTCTTCCGCCTGTAATACTATAATTTGTAAATGTAACATCATTTGTTCCTGTTGAATTTATTCTAACTAATTCTCCGCTATTTGTTGAAAATGTTGTTGCTATGAGAATTTTATTATCTGTCTGTTCTGTCATTAAATCAACGGAATTTGTGATACTTGAAGAAAAAGTATTATCAAGACTTCCATCACTATTTAATCTAATTAAGCGTGGTGTTGAATTTGTGGCAACTAATATTTTGCCACTTGCAAGTAATGTAAATGAACGAACTCCATTAGTTTGTGTAATTGCAGTAATTGCATTTATATTAGTGTTGAAACTTGTATCAAGACTACCATTATTATTTACACGAGCTAATTGTTTTATTGTCGTAGTTCCGTATGCAGTGAATTGACCTTGTACTATGAATTTTCCATCAGATTGCAATGCAATCTTAAAAATTGTATTGTTAAAACCATCGTTTGGGTTTAAGCCAACGCTAAAAGTATTATCAATAGTTCCATCAATATTAAATCTTTTAATTCTGTAAAAATTGGAACCAGAATTACCTGCTATCACAATCTTTCCATCACTTTGTTGCGCAAATGAATACGCAGTCGAAACATATACATTTGGAAATGCTGTATCAAAACTACCGTTTGAATTTACCCGAATTATATTACTTGAAATAGATGTTCCATTGAAAGATGAGAAATTCACACCACTAACTAGTATTTTATTATCACTTTGAAGTGCGATTGTGGAAACAGCACTACTTATATTAAAACCATTTCCAATAGCAAACGTCGCATCTATTGATGCCGATTGAGAAAAAGCTGATTTCGATAAAACTAACAATAATGCTAAAAATAATTTTCTTTTCATTTATATTTTTTTTTATTTTTTCCTACTTTCAGTTTGCTTAGAGTCGCTGTTTCAGATTTCCGACTTTTTAGCAACAAATTTGCTTCCGTTTGCATTCTGATTGTCTTCGCTCGAACGTTGCTCAAAATTTTCTGCTAACTAGTAAATATCCGCAACTTTATGTAACATTAACATTTTTTATTGCGTTTTTATGATACGAAAATAGTGAAAAAATTAAATACATCATTCTATTTTC
>JAIFLT010000040.1:0-29889 GCA_020048955.1 Flavobacterium sp. | reverse complement strand
AATATCCGCAACTTTATGTAACATTAACATTTTTTATTGCGTTTTTATGATACGAAAATAGTGAAAAAATTAAATACATCATTCTATTTTCTTGTTTTTTTCATTCTGAATTAGTCTGTCTAAAGGACTCTGGATTTTGTCAACAGCCGATTTTCCTAAATGGGTGTAAATCATGGTGGTCTTGATGTTGCTATGTCCTAAAAATGATTGAATGTAGCGAATATCTGTACCGTTTTCTAATAAATGTGTCGCAAAACTATGTCGAAGTGTGTGCGGAGTTGCTTTCTTTTCTAACCCAGATTTCTTGAGTGCCATTCTCATAACTTCTTGTACGCTTCGGGTGCTGTATGGCTCTCCTGCAAATTGTCCTTCAAAAACATAGTCTTTGCCGTTTGTTAAATTTTGGTATATTTTTAAACTTTCAACAATGGAAAAAGGCAACATTACCATTCTATCTTTTTTTCCTTTTGCGTTTTTTATGTGTATTTTATGCTCACTAAACAAGATGTCACTCCATTTTAATTGCACAATTTCACTCACTCGCAATCCTGCACCATAACCAATCAACAATAACAGTTTGTGTTTTGGATTGTCAACTACTTGAAATATTTTTAAACATTCGTCCATAGTCAATACACTGGGTAGTTTTTTCTCTTTCTTTGGTCTTGGTAGTCTAATTTCAAAAGAGCTTTTGCCTAAAACCTGCTGATAGTAAAACTGTAATCCATTAATCATACTATGTCCGGATGTTGCTGATAGTCCTTTTTCCATCAACGAACCAAGATATTTTATGAGCTCATCATGATCTATTAACTCAGGATTTCTGTAATCAAAATGACGCATAAATTGTAAAAAAGCACTACTATAGGTTCTCAATGTTGAACTACTATAATTCATTGCTAAGAGTTGATTTACCAAAGCATCTATATAAATTTTTCCGTTTTCAGGAACTTTATGGTATATGGTGTGCTTAACTTTTTGTAAATCAATTTGCTTTCTGTTAGGCAAGTTTCTTTTTTGCAAATACAGCTTTGGTAATTTAGTAACAACCATTATTTCAAAAGATTCCATTTGCAATTGAATGCTCTCCAATACAGTTGGCGCAGCAGGAAGCAAATAACAATCTTTAACGGTGCTATAGCGAGCCATTGAAAAACGTTTCAATTTTTCATGAATTGCCACAAATTTAGGAACATAAATTTCCATCCAAGCAACATCTTCTGAGTGCGGTAGAATAGTAATTTTATGTTCTCTATAATGGGAGTCTTTTGATATAAAATCTGTTCCAAAAAACGATGGCGTCATTAAAATATATTCTACCTCTTGCTTCACATTTGGATGACGCATAGCCATGTAAGCTTTATAATTAGCATTCCAATAAACACCTTTAACAGCTAACAATTGCTTACTAACTTCTTGATTATAATGCATTTTAAAAACCCAATATTTTCCTATACTTTCTAATAATTGCAAACGCATTTTTTGTGCAAACGGAATTGCTTCTGTTTTATGTTCAGGATTACCGGTTGCCCGATCTAACTGACTTTTGCTTAAAGCTATGGGTGAAAGGTCTCGGCATTCAATGCCGGTCACCAATGGCGTTTGTTTATGCAATGCTTCGGAAGTATTGATTTCTATAGCACTAAAATGTTTTTTTAATAAATGGTAGGCTTCTTTTGAATAATCAACATACCAACAACAATGCGTCTTACTATAGGTGGCTTTTAGCGATTGTAATTTTGATTTAATTTCAGCATTATAATCAAAATAAACTCCAATTCTAAAGGCATCTCGGTGCCATATTTTTTTTATAACGATAGACATAGGCTTGTAAATAAAGCCTCTAAAGTAAATAAAATTATTTAAAAAATAAAATTATACCAAATGGTTTTATAAAAGAGTTACTATTTTAAGATTTCAAAAAAGAGAAATCAAAAATTGATGTAATACAAAACAACAACAATTACTTGTGAATAAAGTGCTTATTTTTTTTAAGTAGTTTTAATTTGTGATAGATTTTCTTAGCCTGTTTGCTATCGCTTGGGGCTCTCGTTGATTGAAAGGACAAAAAAATCCTCTAGTAAACTACATGAATTGAATATTAAATTGCCAATCATCAATATAAAATACTACAAAATACCCAATGTTATCATACATTCTTTCATCATTTGATAGGTTCTTTCAATGTTGTTGTCTAAACCTATTGAAAAACGTATCAATCCATCTGTTAAGCCCATTTCTTTTTGTTCTTCTAATGGAATTTCTGATGATGTTGATGTTCCTGGTGCTGAGAATAACGTTTTGTAAAATCCTAAACTTACAGCAAGGTAACCTAAATTTCTATCTTGCATTAACTCCATCAATTCATTGGCTTTGTCTATAGTTCCAACATCAACCGTCATCATACCACCAAAACCATATTCCTGATTAATCATGCTGGCATACAATTGATGACTAGGATGACTCGGCAAACCAGGATATACTACCTTTAAACCATCGTTTTCAAATTTAGTAGCCAAATGCATAGCGTTAAAACTGTGTTGCTTCATTCTGATGTGCAACGTTCTTAAATTTTTCATTACAGAAGCACTTCTCAAACTGTCCATTGTTGGTCCAAGAAGCATGCTTGCTCCTGAGTTTACATCTTTTAGGCTATTAATGAATTCTCTTGAGCCACAGACAACTCCACCCACGGTATCGCTACTACCATTGATGTATTTGGTTAACGAATGGATTACAATATCAGCACCCATTTTAGCTGGAGCTACTGATAAAGGCGAAAAGGTATTGTCAACAACCAATTTCAAATTATGCTTGATAGCCAACTTGGCCAATTCTGTAATATTGGCTACTTCTAGCAACGGATTGCTTACGGTTTCGCAGTAAATTACTTTGGTATTTGGCGTAATAGCAGCTTCAACAACATCTAGTTTTGTGATGTCTACAAAGGTAGTTTTGATACCAAATTTTGGAGTGAAGTTTTTCAAAAAAGCATACGTTCCACCATAGATAGTTCGGCTAGAAACTATATGGTCGTCTTTACTGCACAATTGCAAAAGTGTTGGTGTTATTGCTCCCATACCAGAAGCAGAAACATTGGCGGCTTCTGTTCCTTCCATAGCAGCAATAGCTTTGTCTAAATACAAATTACTTGGTGAGGAATGACGCGAATACAAATAGCATCCCTCTGCATTTCCTTCAAAGGTATCAAACATGGTTTTGGCAGAAAGAAAGGTGTAAGTAGAACTGTCGGAAATGGAAGGATTTACACCGCCAAATTCTCCAAAATATTGTAAATCTTGTATTTTATCAGCAGGATTGAAATGGTTCATGTTTATTGTTTGTTGTTTGTTGTTAGTTGTTTATTGTTTGTTGTTGATGGTTATGAATTTGTTTATTTGATTTCAAAATTGAAGAATATTAGATAGAAAGTCAATAGTAATAGAAATAATTAGATTTTAAAACTATAAAAATTCGATTATAATGAAAATATGACTAAGTTTGAAGCAATAAATTTAAATTTATAGATTTTTAATAACTTCAAACTTCAAATTTTTATGGACATTATTGACAAAAATTTGCTGATGCTTTTGCAAGAAGACACTAAGAAAACGACCAAAGAGCTTTCTTTAAAATTGAATTTATCGGTAACTGCTGTTTATGAAAGAATTAAAAAACTTGAGCGCGAAGGCGTTATTGAAAAGTATGTTGCGTTGCTCAACAGAAACAAAATAGAGAAAGGATTTGTGGTTTTTTGTCACATCAAACTGTTGCAGCATTCTAAAGATTTCTTGACAAAATTTGAAAGTGAAGTTGTAAAGCTAGACGAGGTATTAGAATGTTTTCATGTTAGTGGTGATTATGATTACATTCTCAAAGTGTGTGTAAAAAACATGGAAGCCTATCGCGAGTTTATGGTTACCAAACTTACTAATTTAAATCATATTGGCAGCACGCACAGTACTTTTATGATTGGGCAAGTAAAAAACAGTACCGCATTTGTGTTGTGATACTGTTTTTTTTTAAATTGATTGTGGTGTATTTAGGTAAACAATAAAATCAATAGTTGTGCCGCCACAATGCGCAAAATCATTGTTAACGGATAAACGGTAGCATAAGTAGAAGAAGGAATATCATTGCCTGCCATTTTCAACGCAAAAGCCAAAGCAGGAGGATCGGTTGAAGCTCCAGCAAGTAATCCGCAAATTTCAAAGTAGTTTTTCTTGAAGTATTTTTTGGCAATGATGCCCACAAGTAGCAATGGAAGTATAGTAATTACTATTCCAAGACCTATCCAATAAAAGCCATTGCCACCTTCAAAAGCAGTCGCAATTTTAGAACCACTACTTAAACCCACACTGGCAAGGAATAAGGTAATGCCAAGTTCTCTAATCATCAAGTTGGCACTGTTGGTTGTGTAATTGTTTAAGTAGAATTTATTTCCAAAACGGCTAAGTAGCAAGGCAATAATTAAGGGTCCGCCAGCTAAACCAATTTTGACTGGAACCGGAATATTAGGAATTTGAAAAGGAATACTTCCTACAATAATTCCCAATACAATTCCGATGAAAATAGGAGCGATGTCGGGTACTTCCAGTCGTTTTAAGGAATTTCCTAATACGTTGGTTACTCGTTCTAAACCTTCTTGCGAACCCACAACTTTTATGGTATCGCCTAGTTGTAGTGCAATGTTACCATTAGGCACCATTTGGGTTCCGGCACGATACAATCTTGTAAAAGTAAAATCGTGTTGGTGAAATTCTGGAATATCTCCCAATCGTTTGTGTGTAATTTCTTTGTTGGTAACCACAACATGACTTGTTACTAATTTGCTGTCAATTGCCGTTTTTAAATTCATATCACTTTCAGAGCCAATGAGAAGGTGCAATTGATCGAAAGTATTTTTTTGAGCAACAATGAGCAGCACATCATTTTGTGATAATATTTCTTTTGGAGTAGGCGTGATGATATTTCCGTTATGAAACATTCTAGAAACTACAATAGGCTTTTTTATCATTTCAAAAACTGCATTAATAGGCTTACCTATCAATTGTTTGTTTTCTAA
Source organism: Flavobacterium sp. (assembly GCA_020048955.1). Lineage (GTDB taxonomy): Bacteria > Bacteroidota > Bacteroidia > Flavobacteriales > Flavobacteriaceae > Flavobacterium. The sequence continues at coordinate 24,824 of JAIFLT010000040.1, read as the reverse complement.
TTTCAAATGCTTAGAAATGACTTTATCTTCTCTTAGGTTGTTGAGTTTGTTTTGTAATTCGGTTTCGTGTTCGATGTCAACTTTGTATATTTTCTTTAAAACTACCATTGCGATAATAATTCCGAAAACCCCAAAAGGATATGCCACAGCGTAAGCTAAAGTAACTAGAGAATTATCATTTGTTAGATGATGTAAATTGGTAATAGTGGTTTGAGCGGCACCCAGACCTGGAGTATTAGTCACAGCTCCACTCATAATCCCTGTCATGATTGATATGGGATTGGTAGATAAATAATAAAGAATTAAGGTTGTAGCCACACCAAATACTACTACTAAAGCGGCTAGCATGTTGGTAACCAAAGCGTTTCGGTTGAGAGAGGCAAAGAAGCCAGGTCCTACTTGTAAGCCCAAAGTATAAACAAACAGCACCAATCCGAATTCTTTTAAAAAATCTTGCAATTCATGATTGACCGCAATTCCAAGGTAAGAAAATAGTAAGCCAACAAAAAGTACCCAAGTTACTCCGAGAGAAATTCCGAAGATTTTTATTTTCCCAAACCAAATACCAAAGGCAATGACCAAACCGAATATTATCACCGTTTGAGCAAATGATTGCTTTGTAAATAAATCAATTATCCAGTCCATTTTGTTTTTTTAAATACCAATGGAAAGATAGTGAAATTTTTCCATTGGTATTGGTTTAAAGTGATTATAAACTTGGTCCGGCACTTACCAAACGTTTGCCTTCTTCAGTGTTGGTATATTGCTCAAAGTTTTTATTGTAAAGTGCGGTTAAGTCTTTAGCTTTTTTCTCCCAATCAGCTACCTCTTTGTAGGTAGTTCTTGGGTCTAGAATGTTGTCTACATTAGCTAATTTTTTTGGAGCTGTCAAATTCAAAAACGGAATTGTAACTGTTTCAGCTTTTTCTATACTTCCATCAATAATTGCATCAATAATGGCTCGAGTATTTTTTAAAGATATACGTTTTCCGGTTCCGTTCCAACCCGTATTTACTAGATAGGCTTTGGCATTGTGTTCTTTCATTTTAGCCACCAAAGTTTTAGAATACATAGTTGGATGCAAGGTCAAGAAAGCTTCACCAAAAGCTGGAGAGAAAGAGGGTTGTGGTTCTGTGATTCCTCTTTCAGTTCCGGCTAATTTAGAAGTAAATCCGCAAAGGAAATGGTATTGTGCTTGGTCTTCATCTAAGATAGAAACCGGAGGCAACACCCCAAAGGCATCGGCAGATAAGTAAATAATTTTGCTAGCATGACCTGCTTTTGAAGGAAGAACAATTTTATTGATGTGATAAATTGGATAAGAAACCCTAGAGTTTTCTGTTATAGAGTGATCGTAGTAATCTACCTCACCATACTCATTGACTACCACATTTTCTAATAAAGCATCTCGTTTGATAGCTCTCCAAATATCTGGTTCGTTTTCTTCAGACAAATCAATTACTTTGGCATAGCAACCACCTTCGTAGTTAAAGACACCATTGTTATCCCAACCGTGCTCATCATCACCAATTAAATAACGTTTAGGATCGGCAGATAGCGTAGTTTTTCCTGTTCCAGATAATCCGAAGAAAATAGCAACGTCACCCTCTTCACCAACATTGGCAGAACAGTGCATAGAAGCCATTCCTTTGAGAGGAAGATAATAATTCATCATAGCAAACATTCCTTTTTTCATTTCGCCACCATACCAAGTACCACCAATAATTTGAATTTTTTCGGTAAGATTAAACAATACGAAGTTTTCTGAATTCAATCCGTGTTCTTTCCAATCCGGATTGGTGGTTTTAGAACCGTTCATCACAATAAAATCAGGTTCGCCAAAGTTTTCTAATTCAAAGATAGAAGGACGAATAAACATATTGGTAACAAAATGGGCTTGCCACGCTACTTCCATTACAAAGCGCACTTTTAGGCGGGTATCTTTATTGGTGCCACAAAAAGCGTCCACCACATACAATTTTTTAGAAGTAGAAAGTTGTTTTAGAACTAAGCTTTTTAATTCGCTCCATACTTCTTGTGTGGTTGGAAAATTCACTTTATCATCCCAATAGATGGTATCTTTGGTAACTTCATCTTTAACAATATATCGGTCTTTGGGTGAACGACCAGTAAATACACCTGTTTTAACGGCAACCGAGCCAGAATCGGTTATTGCACCTTTTTCATATCCTTTGCGAAAATGAGACGTTTCTGCTTGAAACAATTCTTCGTAGGTTGGATTATAAACCACTTCATGGTAGCCAGTGATTCCTAAATCGTGTAGTTCTTGAATGACTTTAATGTTTTTCATAGTTAAAAGTTTTAGTTTCTATTTTTAGTATTCTTTAAATGCTTAAATTTTATACTTCAAAGTTCCAATTTTAACCTACTAAATAAACTGATAAATATCATAAAAAATAGAAATCTACGAAAACGTTTTCTTTGTATATAAGGGGTTACGGCGTTTTTTACTTGAGGCTTTGTAGTAAAGAGAAGTAGGGTGAAAAACAAAAAAATAAATTCCTTTTGAAAAGATTACACAATCAATTAAAATACCAAAAAACATTCGTAATTTTGCATCACTATTTTATAAACATACACAAAAATATATAAATATGAGTTCATTTGAGGTAGTTATTATAGGTTCAGGACCTGGTGGATATGTTTCGGCAATTCGTTGTGCCCAATTAGGTTTTAAAACTGCAATTATAGAGAAATATTCAACGCTTGGAGGCACTTGCTTAAATGTAGGTTGTATTCCATCAAAAGCGCTTTTAGCTTCATCTCATCATTATGAAGAGTTACAACATTTTGCCGACCACGGCATTGAAGTTTCTGGAAAAGTAAAAGTAAACTTGACCAAAATGATTGAACGCAAGCAAGCGGTTGTAGATCAAACTTCGGGTGGAGTAAAGTTTCTTATGGATAAAAACAAAGTTACAGTTCTAGAAGGTGTTGGTTCTTTTGAAGATGCTACGCATGTAAAAGTAACCAAAGCCGATGGTTCTTCTGAAGTAGTAGAAGCTAAAAACACTATCATAGCAACTGGTTCTAAACCGTCTAATTTGCCATTTATAAAATTAGATAAAGAACGCATTATTACTTCTACAGAGGCATTAAAATTGCCAGAAGTTCCTAAACATTTAGTTATTATTGGTGGTGGCGTTATCGGAATAGAATTAGGGCAAGTCTATCTTAGACTAGGTGCTGAGGTTTCGGTAGTGGAATTTATGGACAGAATCATTCCAGGAATGGATGCCGCTTTGTCTAAAGAATTGACTAAAGTGTTGAAGAAACAAGGTATGAAATTCTACACTACTCACAAAGTTCAATCTGTAGAACGAAAAGGGAAAGAGGTTACTGTTAAAGCAGAAAATGGCAAAGGAGAAATCATTACTTTAGAAGGAGATTATGCTTTAGTTTCTGTAGGTCGCCGTCCTTATACAGACGGATTGAATGCAGAAAAAGCAGGAGTGAAGCTAACTGATAGAGGACAAATTGAAGTAAACGACCATTTACAAACCAATATTCCAAATATTTATGCCATTGGTGATGTGGTTAGAGGAGCCATGTTAGCGCACAAAGCAGAGGAAGAAGGCGTATTGGTAGCTGAAATTATAGCAGGTCAAAAACCTCATATTGATTATAATTTAATTCCGGGAGTGGTTTACACTTGGCCCGAAGTGGCTGCTGTGGGTAAAACAGAAGAGCAATTAAAAGCAGATGGTGTGGCTTACAAAGCAGGAAGTTTTCCCTTCAAAGCATTGGGAAGAGCACGCGCTGGTGGTGATACCGATGGATTTGTAAAAATTTTAGCCGATGCTAAAACCGATGAGGTTCTTGGTGTTCATATGATTGGTGCTCGTTGTGCCGATTTGATTGCCGAAGCCGTAACCGCCATGGAATTTAGAGCATCAGCCGAAGATATTTCTAGAATGAGTCATGCCCATCCCACATTTGCCGAAGCTATTAAAGAAGCTGCATTAGCTGCAACTGATAATAGAGCGTTGCACGTGTAATAGGATGCAACAAATTAAGAAATCCGTTCTCTTTTACTATGGAACGGATTTTTTTTATCGTTTACTTTCCCATTCTTTTTCAAAATACTCTATGTATTTTATATATTGTGAGTTGGGAGAGGTATTTTGCTTTACTAGATTGGCCCATTCATTGAACTTGTCCTTACTCTTCTGAATGAAATAATAATTGACCATGTTGATAGCCATTTCACATCTCAATTCTTTATCGGCTGCAATTTCAACGCCTCTTTTATAAATGGCTTCTGCTTCGGGTAATTTGTGTAGGTTTAGATAAGCATAACCAAACTCTTTATACAACAAAGCATTCTTTGGGTCGTTAGTAGTTGCTTTATTTAGTATTTCTATTGCTTTTTCATATTGACCAAGTGCATTGTATGCAAAACCCAATTCAAACTCCAAACCTTTATGATGAGGTGATTTCTTGTAAGCTTTTAATAAAAATTCTAATGCCTTTTTGCTGCCACCAACTGCATTAAGATGATATCCTGTTCGCGTTAGTGATTCGGCATCGTCAATAGGTTTTTTATAGTTTTTTAACCAATCTGGGATAGGAGCTACGCCCAATTCTTTGAGTTGATTAGGTGAAAGTAATGCTAGGTTCGGTGTTTTATTTCCTAGCCGTACTTTGACCATATTGTAAGGCTCTTTTTTACTACTTTCCAATTTGCCGTTAGTATCAATTTGAAAAACACCTTCACGATTAAATGTAAGTCCCGCTTGCATATCTAAATAAATGTAACCATAAACATAAGTTGAATCGACTTCCACTATTGGAAAAGCTACCCATTTGTATATTGCATCGTAATAAATGGTTTCAAATTTAAGTTGCGTTGCAGGAGTTATATTTTGAGAATTACCAATTGATGTAACAAAGAAGGTAATTAAAAAAGGAATTAATTTTTTCATTAAAAGGTATTTTTTATCAAAAATACAGAAAAAAAGCTATTCATAAAAAGTATCACATCGATGCAATATCATTTTTGTGTTAATTAATGTTAAAAGCTTAATTTTGACAGATATTTTATTCAAATTACCTACCTTTGAAGGATGTATTTTAAAGCTATTGTTTGCCTGAACAGCTATTTCTTTAAAGTACTACAAATGATTTTTAAAAACGTTTTTAATATTTAAATCAATGAAAAATAATCGATTAGTTGCTGTTTTAATGCTAATGAGTTTTGTGGCTGCGGCTCAGTTTACCCAAAAACCTTTGCCTTATGCTTACAATGCTTTAGAGCCGTTTATAGATGCTCAAACAATGGAAATACACTACAGCAAGCACCATGCTGCTTATGTGAAAAATTTAAACGCAGCCATAGCAGGAACCGAAGTAGAAACGATGTCCTTGAAGGATATTTTTGCTATAGTGTCTAAACAAACGCCAGCCGTTAGAAATAATGCAGGCGGCCATTATAACCACGAATTGTTTTGGTCGATACTGACGCCAGAAAAAAACACCAAACCATCGCCAGAGTTAGAGAAAGCAATTAATGAAGCATTTGGAAGCTTAGAGGCATTAAAAGAAAAACTTAATGCCGCTGCTGCAACTAGATTTGGTTCAGGATGGGCTTGGTTGTCTGTAGATAAAGATAAAAAGTTGGTTGTATCTTCTACACCAAACCAAGACAATCCTTTGATGGATGTAGTGGAGAGTAAAGGAACTCCAATTTTAGGAATTGACGTTTGGGAACATGCCTATTATTTAAAATACCAAAACAAACGTGCCGATTATTTAACTGCTATATGGAATGTAATCAATTGGAATGAAGTAAGCAACAAATATAAAGCGGTTACCAAAGGTAAGTTTGATGACTGGCAAGCGCTTAAAGACTTTCATAAAGTAATGTCAGAAACCTTCCATCCTAGTGAAGAAGGTAATTTAGAACCCATAAAAAAGCGTTCTGGTGAAATGGTAGAAAAAGCTGCTTTGTTGGCTAAATCTACTATTCCCGCGGAGTTTAATAAAAAAGAAGTAGTAGCTGCTGTTCAAAAGTTGGCTACAGACAGTAAAAAGCTAGACAAACTAGTTAAAAACAAAAAATCGGATAAAGAACTAACTGAAGCCTTATTAAAATTACACGACGTATTTCATGAAATCATCGGACTTTGTAACAACGAAGAGCATTAATAGAAATATTCCTTAAAAAACTAAATATGCCCCATAAACTATTTGAGGCTTTTTTATGTGGTTTATTTCCACTCAAATAAATGCTTATAGCTGTTCCAATTAGCATAAATCAAGAAAACGTTTGCCAATAAAATTGCTGTTGCCATTGGTAAATCTGTTTTAGTAACAACCGCATGAATAAGGAAAATAGTGATGCTAATAGGTAGTAGAACAATAATCCCAATACGTAGATTTTTTTCTGAAATTAAGGTTAATGCTGTCAACAGTTCAATTGTTTTTGCTATAGGAAAAATGTACTTAGAAGCCACCAAGTAGTAATCTCACAATAACAATTGCAATTCTGATAGGTTTAAAATTTATTGGTTAGTTTCTCAAAAATAATAAATTTAATTTCAAATAAAAAAAAACCACTGCAAAGAGTGGTTTAGAGTTATATATGATTCCAACTTATTTTTTTAAATATTTTTTGTAGCCCAGATATCCTAAGAAACCCATAAGAGCAAAAGGCCAAAGGACTACTACAAAAGAAATACTATTTTCTAAAATAAACCAACCAGTTTTTAAACCATCCCAAATTTGAAGTCCGATATTCGGACGATAGGCGTTGGTGCTTTTTTCATTGGCAACCATTTCTTGTTTGATGGTTTGCTCTTGGTAGATTTGCAGTGTTAGTGTACTAAAGTTCACTTGGTCTTGCAAGGAGAAGTTTTCTATTTTCTTAGCATCATTTTGTTCTTTTTTGGTGTCAAGATTTTCCTCGGCATCAATCACCTGATTCAGTTTTTTTCCTTTTTCATCAATAGCAGTTGCGATTCTCTTTTCGGTAGAAGCACTTCTTTTTTGAGCCATTTTATTAGACAACATTTGCAGTGTTACATCATCGGCTTTAATAACGCGATAGTTAAGAAAATCAATTTGCTTAGCAATACTTTTTATAACGGTATCCAATTGGGTGTTAGGCACTCTAATAGTAATGTTGTTGTCAACAGTATATTTTGTGGTAACAAGCGTACTATCGGGGCTTACTTTAGTTTTGTCTTCTTCATTGATATGGCTTTGCAGGTTGGTGTAGGTTACAAATCCGCCAAATTTGGTAGTGGCATCTTCAATAATTGTAGTCGATTGGACAACGCTTTTAACTTTAAATTTAATGTCGGCGGTTCTAACAAATTTTCGATTACTGTTCTTGGGTTCTACAGCGGCTGAGGAAGAAATTACACTTGTTGAATCAGCAGAAGCACTTGGTTGGTCATAAGTCGTTTCGGTTGCGTTTTCATTTTCTGCTTGTTTGCAAGCAACGACACTGCCAATAAGTAGCACTGCCCATACGAATTTGGTGGTTTTGTTCATAAAAATTAAAATTAAAGTTATTATTTAGATAATTGTATTTAACTAGTAATATGTAAGTAGTTTTATTATCAATAATTTAATTTTAAAATGATGTAATTGTGCCCTTTTTCAACAGTCTAAAAATCGTGCCAAAAAAAATGAATTTATAATTTTAGCTCAAAATATTTTTTGTTGTAATTTTGAAAAAATAAAAATTCTTTTGAGAACAATCCAAACAAGGACTATTGAAAACCCTAAATTATTCAAGCAACAGCTTTTGTTGTGGTCCAATCAATTTAGAGAAGTAGTTTTTTTAGATTCTAATGCCTACCATCAACACTATTCTAATTATGATTGTTTAGTTGCTGTTGATGCTTTTACCTCAATAATAACCGATTTTGATAAATCATTTGAAGATTTAAATCAATATCAAAGTCAATCAAACGATTGGTTGTTTGGTTATTTATCTTACGATTTAAAAAACGATATAGAAAATTTACATTCCAATAATTATGATGGTTTGCAATTTCCTGATTTGTTTTTCTTCCAACCTAGGAAGTTATTTTTATTGAAAGGAAACCAGCTAGAATTACATTATTTATATTTGTGTGACGATGAAATAACTTCTGATATTGATGAAATCAACCAGTATTCTGTTTTTAGCACCCCATATTTAGAAGTAGCTATACAGCAACGCATTTCTAAAGATGATTATCTTTCTAAAGTGGGCAAAATGTTGCATCATATTCATCGTGGCGCTATTTATGAAGCTAATTTTTGTATGGAGTTTTATGCAGAGAATGCGATAATAAATCCAATTACCATTTATCAAAAGTTGAATGCCATTTCTGAGCCACCTTTTGCTGTTTATTTCAAAAACAACTCCAATTATTTGATGTGTGCTTCTCCAGAGCGTTATTTGAAAAGAGAAAGTAATAAAGTAATTTCACAACCTATTAAGGGAACGGCAAGACGAAGTTCAGATTTAGAGCAAGATTTGCTTCTAAAGAACGAACTTTCAAATAACGAGAAAGAGCGTTCAGAAAACATCATGATAGTTGATTTAGTTCGCAATGATTTGTCTAAAACTGCTACTAAAGGTTCAGTTCAAGTAAAAGAGTTGTGTGGCGTTTATACTTTTAAACAAGTGCATCAAATGATTTCTACCATAATTTCTGAAGTGGAAGGAACAACATCGTCAACCGCCATATTGCAAACTACTTTTCCTATGGGAAGCATGACTGGAGCACCAAAGATTTCGGCTATGAATATCATTGAAGATTTGGAGGAAACCAAGCGAGGTTTATACAGTGGTTCGGTAGGTTATTTTAAACCCAATGGCGACTTTGATTTTAATGTTGTTATCAGAAGTATTTTGTATAATGAAAAATTGCAATACGTTTCCTTTTCTGTAGGAAGTGCCATAACTTCTAAGTCTGTTCCAGAGCAAGAATATGACGAATGTTTGTTAAAAGCCAAAGCAATGTTGGATACTTTGCAAAATAATTAATTTATTATGTTTAACTTAGCGCAATATTACAATTTAAAAAAGGTATTATGAAATCGCCATTAACAATAAGTTTGCGCAAGCAAACACCTATAAATAAAAAGGCGATACCATATATGACCGCTAACAAATCAAATTTTACTTATATGAAAACTTTCAAGAAACTTATAGTGTTGGCGGTAGTACTGCTTACAACTCAATTTTTTGCACAAACATCTCCAACGTATTATGTGGTTTTGGTTAAAGCAAAATGGTGTTCTACATGTATTAAAAACGAAGACAGAGTTGTAGGTGAACTGCTTTCAAAAATGGATAAAAATCGCATGACAGTTTTAACAAACGATTTGACCAATAAAGAGACCAAAGCAGCATCTGCAGAAATTCTTAGAGCCAATGGCTTAGAATATGTAAAGTTGCGTTCTACAGGAATTCTATTTTTTGTTGATGCTAGAACAAAAAAAATTGTAGAATCCATTCCTATTTCAAAAACTACGGATGAACTTACCAAAACGGTTAATCGAGTAACATCATTATAAATTAGAATAAAAGTTTGATGCGTTTTTAACATCAAACTTTTATTATTACTACTTTAGCGTTTTGATACTAAAAATGCTACACCAATTTCAAAAACATTTGCAAAAAAACTTCCCTTTTCTAAAAGAAAAGAAACTACTTTTGGCTACTAGTGGTGGAATTGACAGTATGGTTTTGGTGCATTTACTACATCAATTAAAGTATAATTTTGCGGTGGCTCATTGCAATTTTCAGCTTCGAGGTAAGGAAAGTGATGGCGATGAAAAGTTTGTGACTTCTTTTTGTAATGAAAGGCAAATAGAAGTTTATGTTCAAAAATTTGATACAGCAAAGTTTGCAAAAGAGTATAAGCTTTCCATTCAATTGGCAGCAAGAAAATTGCGTTATGATTGGTTTTATGAATTGTTGGAAAAAGAACACTACGATTATATTTTAACGGCACATCATTTAGATGATAGCTTAGAAACCTTTTTAATCAATTTAAGCAGAGGAACCGGTATGGATGGACTTACAGGTATTCCTAATCAAAATAACCGAATTATTCGTCCGTTGTTGTCTTTTTCGCGATTAGATATCGAACTTTATGCAAAGCATAATGAAGTGCAATGGCGAGAAGATTCCAGCAATGCTTCCGATAAATATTTGCGAAATAAATTGCGTCATGATGTAATTCCGATATTAAAAGAATTACAACCTAATTTGTTAGCTTCTTTTGAAAACACTTTAGAACATTTGAAACAAACGCAATCGTTAGTAGATGATGCTTCTAAATTGGTGTATAAAATTGTAGTTAAAGAAGAAAATAATCTTTTAAAATTTCAATTAAAAGAATTGTTAAAGTTACCCAATTACAAAGCTTATTTATTTCAATGGCTTAAAGATTACGGATTTACAGCTTGGGAGGATATCTACAATTTGGTTGAGGCACAATCGGGAAAGCAGATATTTTCAGAACACTATTGTTTATTGAAAGACCGCGATTGTTTGATTCTATCTTTGAAAGAGGAAGCCACTGCAAACGATGTTTATACTATTGATAAAAATGGAAGCCAAGTTAATATTCCCTTAAAATTTGAGTTTTGTAACGTAAGTAACATTTCCGAATCAAATTCAAATAGTATCTTTGTCAATGAAGAAAAGATGTTGTTTCCGTTGGTCTTGAGAAGATGGCAAGAAGGCGATTTTTTCTATCCTGCCGGAATGCTTGGTAAAAAGAAAGTGAGCAAGTATTTTAAGGATGAAAAATTAGCGTTGATTGAAAAATCCAATCAATGGTTGTTATGTTCTGATAATCAAGTTATATGGATTATTGGAATGCGACAAGATGAACGATTTAAAGCAACTTCAAACACCACTAAAATTTTAAAAATAACCTTTCAATAAATGAAGAATTTTTTTTACACATTGATTGCTTTTTTGGTTTTGACCAATGTAAATGCGCAAGTTAAGAACCCTGTAAAATGGACAACAAAAACTGAAAAAATTTCCGATAATGAATTCAATTTAGTTATCAATGGAATGATTGAAGAGGGTTGGCATGTGTATTCCCAATTTACTCCAGATGGTGGTTCGTTGCCTATTGTAATAACTTTTAAAGATCAAAAAGGAAATTATGAATTGGTAGGTAAGGCAAAGGAAAGCCCCTATAAAAAAGCATTTAATGAAGTTTTTGAAGTTGATGAATACTATTTTGACAAAAAAGTAACCGTTACTCAAAAAGTCAAAATAACCAATCCGAAAGTAAAAAATATCAAGTTAAATTTTGAATATCAAGTATGTAAAGAAGCTTGCATAAACGACAACAAAGATTTTGTTTTTGTAATTCCAGAAATGAAAGTTGTTAAAAGTATAGAAGAACCTGTTTCAAGTGTTGATACAACAAAGATTGATTCAACTTCTTCGAAAGATGTAAAAGTTATACCAGTTGCAACTACTGAAAATCAAAAAGTTGAACCATTTAAGGAAAAAGAAAAAAGTTTATGGTCAATATTCTTATTATCGTTTTTAGGTGGATTTGCTGCACTATTAATGCCGTGTATATTTCCAATGATTCCGATGACGGTAAGTTTTTTTACAAAACAAAGTAAGTCAAAAGCCGAAGGAATAAGAAATGCTATAGTTTATGGTGTTTCAATTATAGCAATTTACGTACTTTTAGGTTCATTAATTACAACAATTTTTGGAGCTGAGGCATTAAACGAATTATCAACAAGTGTTTGGTTTAATTTAATTTTCTTTTCATTATTAGTGTTTTTTGCACTTTCTTTTTTGGGAGCTTTCGAAATTATGCTTCCAAGTTCATGGGCAACAAAATTAGATTCACAGGCTGACAAAGGTGGAATAATTGGAATTATTTTTATGGCTTTAGCTTTGGCAGTAGTTTCATTTTCTTGTACAGGACCAATTGTTGGAACACTTTTAGTTGAATCAGCTTCTAAAGGAGGAATTGCTCCTGTTGTTGGAATGTTTGGTTTTTCACTTGCCATTGCTCTTCCATTTATGCTTTTTGCAATGTTTCCAGGTTGGTTAAATTCTTTGCCAAAATCTGGCGGTTGGTTAAATACTGTTAAGGTTTCTCTAGGATTTTTAGAGTTAGCTTTTGCGTTCAAATTTTTATCAAATGCTGATTTAGTTTTGCAAAAACACTTGCTTGAAAGAGAATTATTTATTGCTATTTGGATTGCCATTTTTGGTGCTTGGGCTTTATATTTATTTGGAAAATATATGTTGCCTCACGATTATGAAAAAGCCGATAAAATTGGAGTTGGTCGATTAATTATGGCAATTGTTGTTACAACATTTACATTCTATATGATTCCAGGATTATGGGGTGCACCCTTAAAAATATTAAGTGGATTGACACCACCAATTACTTATTCTGAAAGTACAAACGGTTTTGGAAATGCTACTTCTAGTAATGAAAATTTACCTGAACATGCACACTCAGGACCAAACGGAATTATGGCTTTTGATGACTATAAATATGGTTTAGAATATGCTAAAAAAGTAAATAAGCCAGTTTTATTAGATTTTACAGGTGATGCGTGTGCTAATTGCAGGAAAATGGAAGACAACGTTTGGTCTAAACCAGAAATTTTATCAATTCTTAAAAATGATGTAGTTTTAATTTCATTATATTGTGACAGAAAAATTAAACTCCCAAAATCAGAACAATACGTTTCAAAAACTACAGGAAAAGAAGTGGTTACAATTGGAAATAAATGGACTGATTTTCAAATTACTCGATATAAAAGTAATTCACAACCGTTATACATTATTTTGGATACAGATGGAAATGATTTGAATAAACCAATTGCATTTACATTTGATGTTAATGATTACAAAAAGTGGCTAGAAGACGGAATCTCAAATTTTAAAAAATAATAAAAAATCCCATCTAAATCAAGATGAGATTTTTTTTAATCGGTGGCTTCTAAGGTAAAAATGTCTTCTACAGGTTTTTCAAAAAAGCGTGCTAGTTTAAGAGCCAAAACGGTAGAGGGAACATACTTTCCTTTTTCCATTGCGTTTATTGTTTGACGACTGACTTCAATTTGCTTGGCTAAATCTTCTTGCGATATATTCTTAATAGCTCGCAAGACTTTCAAATTATTCGTCATCGTTAGCAGCTTTATTTAATTGATAAATTTTGTAGTGGAATCTTATAATAAAGAACAACAACATCGCTGCAATGTTAGCGATTAGGATGTAAAAATAAGGAAATCCAAAAATAAAAAGGGTTGTAAAAAGTAATAATCCAAAATTGAAATAGGTTGCCCAAACAAGACTTTCATATCTTAGTTTTGAGATATATTCATCTTCGTTTTTGGTCTTTGAAAATACTACTAGTATGCCACCAACTATTACTAAAACTGTAATTAGTTCATCAAGTATTCCATTTTCAATAAAATTAAAATACTTAGATTGATTAAATAGTCTATCATTGACTATTGCAAATGTTTTTACAACAAAAGAATTTTCAAAATCAAAGCCACTCAAAAGAAGGTAGGTACCTAGAATGAAACTAGGCACAAACAACAACCATCCAATTTTTTTAAATGAGTTTGGAAATAAAAAGTGTGTTTTCATATATGTAAAATTTATTTTTTAGCGGTCATATATGGTATCGCCTTTTTATTTATTGGTGTTTGCTTGCGCAAACTTGTTGTTAATGGCGATTTCATAATTTTTGATTTAAAAGTGAAATCAAATGTAAAGTATATTTTACATATAGACAACTTTATTTTACAAAAATAATGAAATGTTTTACTTTTTAGTTTTGATTATATTTTGATTTGTATATTTTATTAAGGTTGCTTTGATGGTTTTCTAAATTGATTAATCTTCCTTGGATAAAAGTTTCCTTTAATTTATTGGTTCTCATATCTAAAGCATCACCTTCAGAAATGAATAGTGTTGCATCTTTGCCTTCTTCTATGGTTCCACAAAAAGAATCAATTCCTAAAATTTTGGCTGTATTAGAAGTTATTAGTTGTAAAGCAATTTCTTTATCTAGTCCGAATGCAGCGCAAGTACCAGCAAGAAAAGGCAAGTTACGAGTATTCATACGCTCCATATCACCACTGTTTTCTAGTCCTACAAGAATACCTTTATCGGTAAGTATTTTAGCCATTTTGAAAGGAAGGTCATAATCTTGATCATCGTTTACAGGCATATCATGTACACGTCTTAAAAGAACAGGAATAGAGTGTTTTAGTAACAACTCTGTAGTTTTGTAGGCTTCAAATCCGCCTACAATAACCAGTTTATTGATTCCGTTTTCTTTGAATAGATTTATAGCATCAATAATTTGTTTTTCGTCATTGGCATGTATAAAAAGTGTTTGTGTTCCGTCAAGTAATCCTTTCATTGCTTCTAGCACTAGGTTTCTTTCTTTCGGAGTACTGCTAGAATAGCTCTTTGCTGCGTTAACAAAGCTTACAATCTCTTCTATTTGTTTAGCGTAGTCTTTATTAACTTCAATGACGCCATTTTCTGCTCCACGACCTGTTCTAAAAGTATTTGGAAAATTCAAATGAATACCATCATTTTCTTTAAGCACCGCATCGCTCCATGTCCAAGCGTCTAATTGAACTATAGAAGATGTTCCTGAAATTCGTCCTCCTCTTGGAGTGATTTGAGCCATTAAAATACCATTGCTAACTACAGTTTCGGTAACTTTTGATTCTGTATTATAAGCCATTAAACTTTTCACATTTGGATTAATGTTTCCAATTTCATCTTCATCATCAGAGGCTTTAACGGCATCAATTTCAACTAATCCTAAAGTAGAATTCGGTGCAATAAATCCCGGGTAAATGTGTTTGCCGGCAGCATCAATTTTTATATCATAAGCAGTCATATCAATTCTAACAAGAGTTGCATCTGCAACCAACTGCAATTTGCCCTCTTTAAATCCGATAACGCTATTTTCTATAATTTTTCCATTGCCTAAATGGGCTGTGCCGTTTATAATTAAAACGGATTTATTTTGTCTCTCAGCAGGTTTTTTTTGAGCGATTAAGTTGGATGTGAAACTTAAAAGGACAGCAAGTATATATAAATTTTTCATTTTAGTTTTCTTCTAAAGTGTCACAATGATATTCTTTTTTTTCTTTCTTTTTTGGTTCTTGAGTGACCATTCCTTTGTTTTTTTCTTGAAGAAGCTGGCTTATCAATTCATTTTTTTCTTTAGTAATGGCAGCTCTTTGCAGTAGGTCTTTTTCTAGGTCAAAATAAACAACACCTTCAATTATTGTTTTTTCTGCTTTAGCATATATCGATAGAGGATTGGTGTTCCACACCACTAAATCGGCATCTTTACCCACTTTTATGCTTCCAACTTTATCATCAATATGCAATAGTTTTGCAGGATTTAGTGTAACAAATTTCCAAGCCTCTTCTTCTGTAACATTACCATATTTTACTGCTTTGGCGGCTTCTTGATTTAAACGTCTAGACATTTCGGCATCATCAGAATTGTAAGCTACTAAAACTCCAGCATTGTGCATTATTGCCCCATTGTAGGGAATGGCATCATTAACTTCAAATTTATATGCCCACCAATCGGAAAAAGTAGAAGCGCCAACACCATGTTCTTTCATTTTGTCGGCTACTTTATAACCTTCTAAAATATGTGTAAAGGTATTCATTCTGAAATTGAATTTTTCAGCCACGTTCATCATCATCAAAATTTCTGATTGTACATAAGAGTGACAAGTAATGAATCGTTCTTTATTAATGATTTCAGCTAGGGTTTGCAATTCTAAATCCTTTCTTGGAGCTTTAGCATTTTTTGAATTGGCGCGGTATTTTTTCCAAGCGTCATCATATTCTTTTGCACGCTGAAAATAATCGGTAAAAACTTGTTCAACTCCCATTCTGGTTTGAGGATATCGCGTTGGATTTTCGTTAGACCAATTAGATTGTTTTACATTTTCACCTAAGGCAAATTTGATGAATTTTGGTTGGTTTTTGTATAGCATTTCATCTGGCGCCAATCCCCATTTCCATTTAACAATAGCCGAACGACCACCAATGGGATTTGCAGAACCATGAAGAAGTTGTGAGGTAGTAACACCACCAGCTAATTCTCTGTAAATATTAATATCTTCCGAATTTACTACATCTTCAATTGTTACCTCTGCCGTTGAGTTGTGCCCCGATTCATTTACACCTCTAGATATAGCAATATGGGAATGTTCGTCAATGATTCCGGCTGTAATATGTTTTCCTTTAGCCTCAATTATTGTTGCACTAGCATCCGAAATGTTTTTTCCAACTGCAATAATTTTTCCATTATTTACTAAAACATCGGTATCTTGAAGAATACCTTCTTTTTCGTTAGTCCAGACCGTTGCATTTTTAAATAGTAAATTTTGTGAGGCTAATTTTTGCGAATTACCAAAAGGTAAATTAGGGTAGGTTAAAGGAACAATTTTGAAAGGTTTTTCAGGTTCTTTTACTTCGTCTTTATTTTCAAAAGGAGCTGTTTTTATGGCTTTCCAAGACACTTCTTTTCCATCATTTAGGATAGCTTTTCCGGATAGACTTGAAGTATTTTCAACATAACCGGTAAGTCTGTTTATTGATGGATTGATAGTGTCTTTTGATTTTAGAATAAGAGTAATCCAATGGTTTGAAAAAGTAAATTTAGAATTTACTGTTTTATCTTCTTTTGTTTTGATACTAACTTTTGGACTAGCAATTTTTCCTTCAATTTTCATTTTGTAGGTATCATTGTCTAGGGTTAAATCGTAATCGCCACGAATATCTTTTATAGTTCCATCATTTACAACATATTTTGTTCCTTGTACCCAATTTTCAAAAAGTAGGGTTTCTTCACTAAATATTTCTCCAGATGTGATTAGAAAATTGGCATAACTTCCTATTTTTAAACTACCAATTTCATTGCTTTTACCAAGCATTTGAGCTGGAATAGTTGTTAATGATTCTAGGGCTTTAGTTTTATCAAATCCTAATTTAATAGCACGTAATAGGTTGGTTTTAAAATCGTCTATTTTTTTTAGTTTATCTGTTGTTAAAGCAAAAGTAATTCCGTTTTCGGATAATACTTTTAGATTGGTGGGTGCTTGATTCCAGTAGCGTAAATCATTCAATTCCATTTGATTGGCTTGGAATATATTAGATACATCGTAGGCTTCTGGAAAATTTATTGGAATAATGAATTGGGCATTGGTTTTCTTGATTTCATCAATGCGTTCAAACTCGTTTCCAAAACCTTTAAGTAAATAATTAATATTAAATTCTTTACCAATTTTTGATGCTCTTAAGCTATTTAATTTATCTTCGGCGGCAAATATTTGTATTAACTTTTCGTTTTTTGCAAAGGCTTCAAGTGACAAATCGGTAGTTTCTGAATTTCCTTTTTTATACCAGTCTAAATCGTAATACATTTGTCTAAGTAGCGCCATCATTCCCATTAATGAATTGGGATACGATTGTGCCGAACCAGAACTTCTTGTAAAACCAAAATGATTTGAAATGGAATTACTAATAATTTTAGAACTGTTTGGATCATTATTTAGTGCCACTAAACTTCCAGTACCACGTGCAATTCCATCTTGATTGTGAGTGCCTAGAACACCAAAGCCAAGTTTTAAAAAATCTTCTGCTTTTTTATCGTCATACTTAAATAACTCAAAGGCATTTATTTCTGGGCGAATGTGCTCGTTCCAGTAATATCCTTTTCGTTTGGTATCATATAATTGACCACCTTCAAAACTGCTTATTGGTTTAGGTTTTTCAACTCCAAAGTTGGTATAAATATCTATAAATGAGGGATAGATATATTTTCCGTCAAGGTTTATGGTCAAACAATTTTTAGGAATGGAAACCGCAGTTCCTAAAGCAACAATTTTTCCGTCTAAAATTAACAATGTTCCTTTGTCAATAACTTGAGTTGGTGTAACATAAATTTTTGCATTAGTAAAAGCAGTATAACTAGTGCTTTTGTTTTTTACATTTTCATTTATTGGAAAATAATCTTGTGCAGAAATTGAGCTAGTAATTAAACTAATTACAATTAGAAATAGAATTTTCTTCATAGTGGTTAATAGTATATTCGATAAAAGTAAAAAACGTTTTAGTAATATTAAACTTTTGTTCCATATTTTTTGAGTTTTAGCTTTATTATAATGAAATTAATAACGAATAAAGAAAAAAAGTCAAAAGTTTTTGTTGAATAATTTTTTTTTTAGGATATTTGTAACTTAATTATATACGCCATGTTAGTAAAAGTTTATGGAAGCGCCGTCTTTGGCGTTCAAGCCACCACAATCACCGTAGAGGTAAATATCGATAAAGGAGTTGGATACCACCTTGTAGGTTTGCCAGACAATGCCATTAAAGAAAGCAATTATCGAATTGCTGCAGCATTAAGCAATAATGGATATAAAATTCCGGTTAAAAAAATCACTTTAAATTTAGCGCCAGCCGATTTGCGTAAAGAAGGATCAGCTTATGATTTGACTTTAGCCGTTGGAATTCTTGTTGCTTCTGGTCAGATAAAAGCTGAAGAGGTGGACAAATATATTATTATGGGCGAATTGTCATTAGATGGCGGTTTGCAACCCATAAAAGGTGCTTTGTCTATTGCTATTCAAGCTAGAGAAGAAGGTTTTAAAGGTTTTTTTCTTCCTAAACAGAATGCCAAAGAAGCCGCAGTTGTAGATGGATTGGAGGTGTATGGTATTGAAAATGTTACAGAAATTATTAATTTTTTTGAAGGTAGTGGAACGCTAGAACCCACCATCATCAATACTAGAGAAGAGTTTTACAAGGAATTGGATTTTCCTGAGTTTGATTTTTCCGATGTGAAAGGGCAAGAATCTATCAAGAGGTGTATGGAAATTGCCGCTGCAGGAGGTCATAATATTATTTTGATTGGTCCACCAGGTTCAGGAAAAACGATGCTTGCCAAGAGATTGCCAAGTATTTTACCACCAATGACTTTGAAAGAAGCATTAGAAACTACAAAAATACATTCGGTAGCTGGAAAAATTAAAGATGCCGGATTGATGAGCCAACGACCGTTTAGAGCACCTCATCATACCGCTTCAAGTGTTTCATTAGTTGGTGGTGGAAGTTATCCACAACCTGGAGAAATTTCATTATCACACAATGGTGTTTTATTTTTGGATGAACTACCCGAGTTTAAAAGAGAAGTTCTTGAAGTAATGCGTCAACCTTTAGAAGATAGAGAAGTTACAATTTCTAGAGCAAAATTTACAATTACTTACCCTTCATCGTTTATGTTGGTGGCTAGTATGAATCCGAGTCCGAGTGGTTATTTTAATGATCCCGATGCACCACAGAGTTCATCGCCACATGAGATGCAACGTTATATGAGTAAAATTTCAGGACCACTTTTAGACCGAATTGATATTCACATAGAAGTAACTCCCGTTCCGTTTGATAAATTGACAGAAACTCGAAAATCAGAAAGTAGCATTGAAATTAGAAAACGCGTTACTGCCGCAAGAGAAATTCAGACCAAACGATTTGAAGCTTTTGATAACATTCATTATAATGCACAAATGAGTTCGAAGCAAATTAGAGAATATTGTGCCCTTGATGAAACATCGTTACAGTTACTAAAAACAGCTATGGAACGATTGAATCTTTCAGCAAGAGCTTTCGACAGAATTTTGAAAGTAGCAAGAACTATTGCTGATTTAGAAAATTCAGAAATTGTGGTTTCCAATCATATTGCAGAAGCTATACAATACAGAAGTTTGGATAGAGATGGCTGGCTGGGATGATTTTAGATGTTGGTTGTTAGATGTTGGTTGTTAGATGTTAGGTTGAGGTTTGCTAATCACTAATCACTAATCACTAATCACTAATCAACTAATCACTAAACCTATAATACCTAGCACCAACTAAAACAGGATTTTCTTTTTCAATATAATCTAAAACAAATTCATTTTTGGGTTGTAAAACAGAATGTTTTTGTTCTTTTTTGTGAAGCGCTATATAAGTTCCAAAATCGATTTCTGTAGAATTGTTTAGAGTTTCAAATAATTCTGTTTTTTGGATAATAGTTTTCCAATGTTCTTGAACTTCGGCTTCAAATACTTTTGATTTAGAGCCACTTCCGTAGGCAATGAAACCAAATTTTTTAGTGTTCAAATTCGTGTTTTGTTGCAAATGATAACATAACGTTGATAACATTCCTAAGAAAATAGAACCGGTGTACATATTTCCCACTTGACCAGAAGCAATTTCTGATGGAAAAATGGTTTGATTTACTAATTCTATATATTCTGGAGTTTTAGAAATGATTTTTAGGTCTTCGGTTAGATTATTTTCTTTGGCAAAAATTTCTATGAAGGTTCTTCTAGCTTGAAAACAGTAGGGAAGGTGCATCAAAATGTTTTCCCAATTTTCATACAACTTTCCGTTTTGATTGGATATTTCTTTATATTTGAAATAAGCTTCAGAAGTTCTGTTTACATAACATTGATTGGAATAGTGTCCATCAAAAACGGGTTGTTCTTTATAGAATGCAATTTCATTTTCAAGAATCCCAAACCATTCGGGATTATCATTAGTGTTTAAAATTTCTTCTTTAGAAACGTAGCGTCTTGGTTTGAAAAAATCGAAAACGCCTTGTGCAGCAACGGCAAATTCTTGAGAGAATGCAAGCACTCTTGGATTGGCGGTAATTAACATAGCAATTGCTCCAGCACCTTGAGTATATTCGCCAGTAGAATTCAAATCATATTTGGCATTGTCTGTTGCTACAACAATAGCTTTTTTAGAAGGATTTAATCGGATGAAATCTAAAGTTGTTTGTAGAGCATCTACCGCTCCTATACATGCAAAAGTCATGTCTAAAGTATCACAATTAGCAAAAGTTCCTTCGCCTAATTGCTGTTCGAGTAGTGTTGTTATATAACTAGCAATAGGTTTAGACGAGTCTATGGCACTTTCGGTTCCTACATAAATTCGGGCAATTTCTATTGGATTTATATTTTCTTGTTGGATGAGTTTATATACGGCATTAGCGGCAAAGGTTACAACATCTTGATGCACATCTGGAAAGCTCATTTTGTGCAAACCTAAACCTTTAATCAGCTTTTCGGGTTCAATAGTTCTATTTTCAGCAAGAACTTTTATTGGTAAATGTATTTTTGGGATATCAAATGTAATGCTGTCAATTCCGACTTTCATTTTTTTAAATTTTATTTTTTGAATTGTTTATGCAAACTAGTATTTAATGGCGATTGCAAACATTAAAAATTTTAACAAATTTAGTATTTGGAAGTAGATTTATACTTGAACAAACTCTAAATTTTAATAAACGTAATAAGAATTATGAATGTGATAATTTTTTGTTTATTTTTTTGTATTTTTTAGAAATTATTAGTTGTGTTTAGTACAAAAAGTATTAAAAGCAACTTTAGTTAACAACAAATTTTATAAAAAAAGAGCCATTTCAATTAGAGTACTGAAAAACCTTTAACATTTTTATAATTGAGTATAATAAGCCTAATAAAAAACGCTTATACTAGGATTTTAAACCTATTTGTAAGCGTTTCTGTTTTTGTAACTCTTCTTAATTGTTGGTTGGATGAGTAAATTTTTAAATTTTTAAATTTATACTTTGAAGAAAACACATGTAATTTGTATTTCCTATATTAATTTGAGTATTTTTTTAAAGTTAACTGTTAAAATTGTTATTTTCAGCTTGCGTTTTTATACCATTTATTCCCTATGCTATTGGGTTTATCACAACCGTTGTCATTTTTTAACACACTATTTTTGGCTTTTTTTTGTTTTGATGTTTTGCTTGTTTTTTAATTTTGTTGATAGTGATTTTTTTATTTTTTGTCTTGCATTTCCAATACTATTTCTTCTCTTATTCTTTGGTTTATTTTATCAAGATACCACTGAGATTTTGCATTTCCTGAAATTGTAAAAGCTTCTGTCAACCATTTTTTTGATAGTTGTAAATCTCCTTGAATTTCATAACAATAGCCAAGATTATGTGCAATATCAGATTTTATTTCATTTTTTTGTTCTGTTTTAAAAGCGTTTTCAAGTGTAACAATTGCATTTTCATAGTCTTGTGCAATAATTTGTCTTTCAGCTCTTTTGGTTATATCTGTTTTTCCTTTCATTATTTCTCGGTCTTCCCAAGTTCTATAGGATACAAATCTTTTTGAAACATATTGTCCTAACTCATAACTTACATACTTCATTGCATCGGTCCCAATAGCTAATTTGCCTAAAAGTTGTGCTTTGTTAACTGCAGTTTCGCCATAATTTTTTGAAAAGGAAAAACTATTTTCATAAAAAATATTTTGAGTTTTGGGCAGATAAATTCTAATCCCAACTTTTGCTTTTGCATATCCTTGAAACAAAACGGTTCCTATATTATTTGGAGAAGTAACATCTCTTACTGTAAAATCGGAATCGAAATATTCTAAAACCATTAGCGCATCTGCATTGTGTTGTCTTGCTATTTGTTGAATTTGATTAGGGTTCATTACAGTTCCAAAGCCTGTAGAAGTCATATTTTCGCTTTTCAAACGCTCTGGATGCTGTGTGATTTGGATTGTGGAGTTTTTTAGAAAAGGATTTTTGAGTCCTGTCATACATTCTTGTGATAAAATTTTGTCTATTCCAATCATTTCACCGGTTAAAACACCTTCAATAGCTGTTAAAAAGTTACCTTGTGTTTTGTCTACAATCACCATTCTTTTAACATTTTCTGGCAATTGTACTAAAGTTGGCTTTGGAACAAAAACTTCCATTTCTCTTACAGAACTGCAAGAAAAAATAATTAAACTCAAAAGTATTAAACTCGTTTTTTTCATTGATTTTCAAAAATATTGTCCTTACTTTTTTTGCCTTTGCAGAGGTTTTCAGGATTTTCCTCAGTATTGTTGGTTATCATTCAATCCTCCCAATGAACATTCCAGCGATTGTTGTTTGGTAAGGGTTTTTAAGTCATAATTTGGCAAATGTAGATAACTTTTTTTTAAAAAACAAAGCTAAAAAACACCTAAAACCTAACTAATAACAAACTTTTTATGCCTATTGCACAACTCAAATTTAATATCTCATGTTACGCAAAATAGAATATTTTTTTTATTTTTTAATGGCTCATATTAAGTTTTGACGATTCTATATAAGAACTGCAAAGCACATCACGAAAACCAAAATTAAAAAAAGTAGGAGTAAAAGAAATATACCGATGATAGTGAACTAAATTGATAGCATTTTAATCATTCATTTGGAAAATCAGTAAAACGGTTGATTTTTAGAGTGCTTTATTATAAATTGTAGCAATGCGTTTGCCTTTTTCGGTTGAATTTATTAAGAAAGACCTATGGGTAATAGCGGCTAAATCAAGTAAAAAAACGAAAAGCTAATGTTACAATAAATGCGCTTTTTAGAAAAATTCTTATAGATTTTAATGGTGATGCACATCAATATTTGAGTTAAAAATTGCCACCTTCGCCAAGCCCAAAACCGTAGAAAGTAATTTTAGAGTGTTTTATGTTTTCAATAGATTAAATTGAAGAACCACTCCATGGTATTAGCGCGGTAGCTGGCAGAAGTTATATTCCATACATTTTCTTTATAATATTGCCTTTTAACTTTTGTAGAGGTTTGGAATTTGTAAAAGTTAAACTTTTTATATCATCAGGACAGTTTGTGAGAATTTCATACCCATTTTTTGTAATCAATACAGTATCTGAATGTCTAAAACCTCCAACGCCTTCAATATAAATTCCAGGTTCAATACTTACAACCATATTTTCTTTTAGAATAGTTTTATCTCCTTCAGCCAAAAAAGGACCTTCGTGATTACCTAATCCAATTCCGTGACCTGTTCTATGCATTAAATTTTCTTTTAGTCCTTGGTGCGATAAAAAATGTTTAGCAGCCAAATCAACATCTTCTGCAATTACACCAGATTTTAAGACGGCGTAACACCTTCTCCTAGCTTCCATCATTAATTCAAATGCTTCTTCTTGTTCTTTTGTTGGTTTACTTGTAAAAAATGTTCTTTCTAATTCAGCTGAATAACCATTCACTTTTAAAAAAGCTAAACTAATATGCGAACCCTCAACTAAAACATCTGAAACGCTCGGAATTCCGTGAGGCTGATAAGAGATTCTACTTGGCCATGCAGCTACTAAAATAGTTGTAGCTAAATAATCAAATTCTGTTTCCTTAATCACTTTTTGTTGAATTGTATGTCCAATAGAGAACACTTCAAGTTCCGACATTCCGTAGTAGGCACTTTTATTTAGCTTGTCAATGCTTATATTGCAATATTTTGAAGCTTGCTTAATTAATTCTATTTCTGAATTACTTTTAACCCATCTTTGCTCTTCAATTATTGAATTCTCAACTATATTAAGATTTACAGAAGTCAAAAAATTAGCGACTTCAAAAGGTGTTTTGCCTCCTATTCCAATTAGGTTACTTTCTTTTACTTTCTCATAAAGAATATCTTTCCAGCGCTCTGGATATTTTGCGGGATATTCCCAATAACATTTTATTTCAGTAACATTATCAACTTTTTTCAGATGCGCTAATTCCATTTTTGGAACAATGAAAAACACATCATTTTCTTTGATAATCAATAAAAATAATCTTTCAAGACTTTTATAGGTCAGTCCACTCAAATAGTAAATATCTTCTTCTTCTGAAATGATTAAAGTATCAATTTTACTTGATTTTAATTTGTATTGCGTTACTTTTATTCTTTCTTTATATTCTGATTTAGATATTTTCAAATTTT
>JAIFLT010000206.1 GCA_020048955.1 Flavobacterium sp. | reverse complement strand
AAAAATTACTGGCATGAGTTGCGAAGCGTACGTGTTATTGCACCAATAACCATGACAGTAATTTTTTTTGGAGCGTTGGGAAGGAGTGGCAACTGAAAACCTAAAACGTCAATTTACCACTAAACGAAAAAAATACGTTCTCGCTATTAAAAATGAAATTAGCGAAATGAAGCAAACAAAGAATTGATGCTAGGAATACTTGGACTAGGAGCGATTTTTGTGCAGATGAATGAGATAATTTACTTTAAGCCTAATTTATGACTAGTAATGAGTTTTCCATTAATTATAGAAAAATCAAGATTAGTTGCATTCATTTTGAATAACTTATATGCTTTAGCTTTTGTTAAACGATGTTGTAACGTTTTATTCGTTTCTATTGACAAGACACCTGCATAACCAGTTGTAATTATTATTGGTTTCTTTTTATAATCTTCCAATATGTCACAATTTGAAATTTCAGATTTAATGAGCTTTGCAAGTTCAGAAAATTGTTTTATTTCTGTAGCTGATAATTCATATATATTGTCTTTGACTTTTGAACTTTTAACTTGGATTAGCATGATGTGCCAATATCCATCTCGTCTTGCAATCGAATAGATATCGGCAGGTGTTTGACTACCGGAAGCCAAAAATGATTGATATTTTGGAGTTAATTGTCCAATTTTATTAATAATAAATTTTTCTGCAAAATCTCCAGCTGTTCTATTTGGCATTGGAACACCCAAGCCACCTCTCTCTAATATTAATTTACCTTCATCTCTCCATTTGGTAACAATATGCTTTACGAACTTTTCAAAATTTTTCATTTTCGAATTATTTGATTAAAAAAAATGTCCCAAATATTTACTATAAATGGGACAAAATATACTTTTTGAAGAATAAAAGATTATTCTATCAACTTATTTGGATTGATAACTGGCAATATAAAATTACTTAAAGCTGTACCTTGAAAACGTGTCATTAATATTCCTCTTGATGTTGAATATGTAATTGCAGCTAAAGCATTTCCTAAGGCAGGACTTATTGTAACTGTATTGTCTTCTTCTAATTTGGTTAATTCTTCAATATTATCCACATGAAAAACATAAACAAAACTGAACGCTCCGATTGCTTCTTCGCCATCTTGTTTTTCACTTTTGGTTTCAACATTTACTGAAAAATCAGCTTTAATTAATTTATCTGGAATATTAAAGCCCAATTCAAAGTTTACATTGAAATTGTGACCTTGAACTTTTTCTTCCTCAAAATCGAATGGACTATTAATTTGTCCTTTTATGATCTTAAAATCAACAATTTCAATTTTTTCAGGTTGTAATAAATTAGCTGACATTTGCTAATGCTGTTTTATTATTTGATTTTGATTTTTTCCATGCGCTGGTATATGTTACATCTGTATTTATAGTATTGTTTCTATAGAGTGTTACATATCCAGTTGTTCCCATTGGCTTTCTTTGTGGAACATTAATAATTGGTTCCCCAAGTTCTGCTTCAAGTTTGGCTAAAGAACGTAACGTAAAGTTATGTTCTCCTACCAACCATTTGTTAACCTCGGAAGGTCTTTTTTCTAGCTTATCTGCTAAATCTTTTTGGCTAAATCCTTTTGCTTTTAACAACTGATTTACTCGAACCACGATATCAGCATATAATCTCGCGAAGATTTTTGTTTCTTCCGGTGTTTCTGCTAAAATTCTTTGTGCTACTTTGCTTCTCATTGTTTTGGATTTTTAGAGGATGATTTCATCTGAACCATCATAATTAGTAAGTTTTCTATGTTTTTCATTTACAATTATTGTTCCATCTTGTAAAGCTTCATTAATTCGTTTTGCGAATTCACATGCTGCTCTCCATTCTAAATGCAATGAACTTGTTTGATTTGTTGGACCATCTTTGATACCTCCATTGAAAAGTATAACTATGTTGTTTGTGATTTTTAAGGCGTATAATCTTAATGGAAATTCTGGAAAGTGGTAAGTAATATTTTCGATTGTTCTTTTACCTTGTACAGGTAATCCCTTAACTTCGTTTTCATCTCTATTGAATAATTCATCTATTGCTCCGTGATCATTACCAATTGATAACAATACAAAAGACAACAATTCTTGATTTGCTTCTTTATATTCTGCTATTGCATCATATTTTTCAAAGAATAAATCAGTTTCATTTGTCTCGGCATCATCATATTTTACGGTGTAAAAAGTGCATTTAGCAGCTTCATCATCCCATATTTCTAGAGCAAATATATTCACTTTATTATTAGTTTGCAAACAAAAATACACTTTTAAGTGTATTTTATGATTATTTAATATACTATTTAGTTTATTTTTTCAAATGTAAGAATACTATTTGTTACTTAAAAACTATTTTTTCATTTCTAACTTCAATTCTAAAAGGTCTTCTATTTTGAATACTTCAGCATAATCTTTCATGCTACCAATTTGAATTTTTATTGGTTCAATTTTGTCATTTTCTACATAAAATCGGAATTCTTTTTGGTGTTCAAATTCAAGAGGTTTTTCAAATAATGTTATTTCTCTGGAAACTTCTTCTTTATCATAGTAATCAACAAAACCATGACTGAATTTTAAATTGTTCTTTTTGAGTTCACTTTCTATTTTATTGAAAAAAAGAGGTAGGTTTTTAATCAAAACTCCATGAGTTCCAAAACGTAAATTTCCTTCATCAAACTTAAAATCTAATGGATTAGGAAAACCTTTTGAAGATATTGCATATAAAGAATAAATATTACCCAAAACTTCTTTGTAGCTTTCTTTTAAATGGACTTTGATATAATTAAATTCTCTGTCAATTCCTGGTATTTTGAAAGTGCCTGGTAAAGAATTAATTACTCTTGAAACTCCTTCGTATTTATCGCCTCGCAATTCTTCATCTTCAACTTTGCGGAAATATTCAATTGTATTCATGTAGATTGTTCCATTTTCGAATAAATCAAGAATGTTTTTCTCGCTACCTAATTTTAAGAATAGTTTTATTGTGTGTTTCATTTTTGAAATTACGATTTAATTTAATTTTTCTCAATTGGATAAAAATACATTTGAAACCAACCATTTAACCTTTTGATATTAATTTGACCAATACTAGTTTCCCAAATTCGCCCTGACCAATCTTCATTACTATTTATTTCACCTACTTCAAAATATGATTTTCCATTTATATCTGAACCTAATTTATCTGCAAATAACTTTAGCATTGCTTCAATTTCACGTTGACTAATAATATAGCTCCTTGATGGATTTTCTTTTCCCAGAATAAACAAAGCATCATTTACCTCTGAATTTGGGATTAGAATTTTATTAAAGAAATTAAAAAAATACTGATTTGTATAATTTACCCAGCCAAAACTTTCTCCACTTTCATATTTTTGTTCTTGAAAATTTTCAATTCTTTTTAATTCTTCATTTATACTTATAAAGTGATCATCAAAACTTTTTGCACTAAGAAATAAGTTATAATATTGAATGAACTCCCTTGGCTTTACAACAATGGTATAAATCCCTAGTTTTTGAAATACTGCTTTTGCTTTGTGATAATTTTTGTCGTCATTGGTAATATAAAATTCGCATCTTGATGCAAATGCAGAATGAGAGGCATCTTCAGTTGTATTCTTAAAAGTGTTTTTCTCTTTGTCAGTGACTTTTACTTTGTCAGCTTTGAAGCCATGCAAATCTAACTTAACATACTCATTAGTAATATCGTTAAACCATTCTGGAGCATTTTTAGTTTTATCAAAATATTGATCAACATTAAAATTGTCTATTCCTGTTTTCTTGTAAGCATTATCAATAATTTCAAAAGGGTTTTTATTTTCGTTGAAATGTCCACTGTTTACTCCAATTTGTTGAACCATATTTCTTAAATCTTTGTAGTCTTCTGTTTCATTCATATTGTGAAACATTTGACCAAAACTTTTGAAGAAACCATTCATTGTTTGATCTTCTTTTAATCCTGGAAACATTTTGTTCAGCATTGCTGCACTTTCAGGGTTTTCAAAAGCTTCTTTAAATGCAATGTCTAATGGTATTGAAGAAATCATATTTTTCATAGAATTTACTAATCCAAACATTGGATCATTCTCTTCAACGGAACTAAACAAACTATCAAGGCTGAAATTTTGAAACATCGGTGCTTCTCTAATTCTATCATCCAGTAATTCTCCTGGTTCATATTTACTTAAAGTAACTTCTTTTGAATTATTGACCAAACATAAGTCATTGGTTAAATGGGTTATATAATCTAAATCTTCTCGAATTAACCTTTGTTCTTCTTCGCTATGATTTTTGATACTTGCGAAAATATCCCCAATATGCGATGTAGAATATACTAGTAAAAATTTATCCTTGTTTAAAATTAGATTACTCAATTCAGGAAAATAATTATTCTTCATTCCTGACATAACATTCCAATCTAAATAAACTTTAATCATAATTTATTGTTTTTACTAAACTATTTCTTCTTCAGTATTTATTAATTCACTTATTCCCATCATCATATTAAAATGTCCTTCGTGGTTTGTTAGAACGAAAATGTCTTTAAAAACTTTTTTATAATTTTCAATAGTTCTATCTTGTAATTCAACGAATAAATCATCATTGATACTATGTGAGCCATCATTTATCCAACTAATTAATGATGAACATATTTCTTGTTCTTCTTTAGTAGTAAACTTTTGTATTAAATCATCATCGCCATATTTCCCAAAAAGTTTAAAGTAGTTTTCAATTATTCTTCTCATAATATTTTGAACAGTAATACTGGATTTTACATTTTCATTTTTTAATTCTTGCCACAATAATTCATAAGATGACTTTATCGGGTTTTCCATATTGAAAAATTGAATATTCGTAAATTTTTCGTTTTTTCTTAATATCCAAAAATTTGTTTTTGCACAAAACTTAGTTCTTCCGTCAATGAAAGATACTTCTTTATGAAAATAGACATTATGAGTTAAAAGAATAATTTGTTTGATGTTTCCTGTTTCTGATTTAATACTTTTAATAATATCTTTTATAAGCGTACTAACAACAAATAATACATTGCTGTCTAAACTTGAAATTGGATCATCAATAACTAAAATTCTTTCATCATTCACAGTTTCTTCAGAACTTCCTCCTTTAGCTAATTGCAAATAATACAGAAAAGTAATAAATGTAATTTCACCTTCGCTTAATGTTGCTTCGGCAATTGTACCGTCTTCTCTCTGAATTTGATAAAACCCATCTTCTGATGATGGTACAATTTCAAAACTTAAAAAGCCATAAGACTTTAAAAGTCGATTAATTTCATTAATAGTTGGCTGGATACTGGTTACATTCTTGCTTAAATTTTTAATTTCAATATCTAAATCACTATATTCTTTTAATTTAGCAGTTAATTGACTTTGAAGAGCAGTATTTCCAGTTTGTAAACCATTATTCTCTGCATTAAATTTTACAATATCAGTTTTGAATTCTTCAATTATGTATTTCCAAATCGATTGAATTAAGCTTGTTTTTTCCGTAGCAAAATTTGCTACAATATCATTGTGTTTTGTAATTTCTGTATTAGCATTTACAATTAAATCTGAAATTAAATCTAATTGTTCCTTTACTGAAATTAATTCAATACTTCTGCTGGGTTCTTTTGTTTTATTATTTAGATATTCGCTGTTTGCAGTATTCTGTCCAATTAATGTTTTTAAATAAGCGGAAAATCTATCAATATTTAATTTTGTATCAGGAAATGATTTTTGATTGGTTTCAAGATTGTTCAATTCATTTACAAAGTTGTTCATCAAAGAATTATATTCTTCTTTTAACGTTTTTATTGTATTCAAATCATTTAAATAAGTTTCGTCAAAATAATCTTCTAATTGTTTTTTGAAATCTTCTGAAATTGTTTCTTGTTGACAAAACGGACAAGTAGTATTATCTTCTTGGATATAATTTCTACCTTGATTTACCCAATCGTTAATATTCAATTTTTGGATAAGCTTTGCAAAATCAACATCTGCTTTACCAACAATTACTTTTTTCCAAATTGGATTGTTTTCTATTTCGATAATTCTATCAAATTCTATTACATTTATTAGCGTTATACTTTGAGGAACTTTTCCAAAAATGGTCTTAGCTTTTTCAGTTATTTCATCAAATGACAACAATGCTTTTGTATTACTGCTAAATTCAGATAGTAATTTATTTTTAAAACTTTCTTTCTGTAAAGAACCTGTAAATGCTTCTTTAAAAGTAGTTTCATATTTTTTATAGATTTTTGTCCAAGTAACTTCTTTAAAATCATTTTCTAATTTTTCTTTTTTAAGAATTTGAGTATTCAAAGTTTCTCTTTTTTTTGCACCATCAGCTTTTATTACTTTTAATGCTTCTACCTTTTCATTTATAGCAGTGATTT
This sequence comes from Flavobacterium sp., assembly GCA_020048955.1. Lineage (GTDB taxonomy): Bacteria > Bacteroidota > Bacteroidia > Flavobacteriales > Flavobacteriaceae > Flavobacterium. The sequence continues at coordinate 23,789 of JAIFLT010000206.1, read as the reverse complement.
GTTCTGTAGTTGCTTCACCAAGAGTAAATACACCTCCAATTTTTCCACTACCAAAATTACGTAGCCTAAATTCCTTATTATAAACAAGAGTTTTTAATTCTTGACCGTTTTTCCAATCTATTGAACAATTATCAAAATTTGTTTTGTCATGTAGAAAATTTGATATTGTAGTTTTCCCGCAACCATTTGCACCATAAATAAAATTTACTTTTTTCAAATTTGTAATTTTAATACCAGTTTCATCATATGATGCTACTTTTTTTACCTCTATCTTCTCTATCATTAGTAAATTTTTTATTAATCTACTAAAATATAAAATAATTCCTAATGATTTGTTTTGATGCAATTTGACTTATTAACCGAGTTATCAATTTTTTTTTCAGAAATTGATATTTCATTTGCGATTTACTACAGATTGTGTAGTGTTTTGCAAACAAAATATTAGTTAAGTTTTGGCAGTAAATGAGAATTATTGCCAAAACTTAACTTTTCATTTCAATGTCGATGTAAGATTTTAGATTATACAATTCGATTTGGTTTTCATCGTCGCCTTCTAATTGTCCAATCTCAATAAAAGCAATATCATTAGCAAATGCTTTTTCTCCAATTAAATACTCGATGTGAACATAAACAGCTTCGCGAAGTCTTGAGTTTTCTTTATGGATAATGTAGTTTTTGAGTAACACTTTTATACCTAAATCGGTTGGTTTGTTTGGCTTTTCTAATGGGATGAAATACATTTCGCTTATTCGCAAAGTGATGCCGTAATATTCTAGTGGTTTGTCGGTGCCAATTTCGTATTTGGTTAGGTTGGTTTCGGGTTGGAGGAATGCAGTTATTTTCCAACGTTCTACAATTGGTGCATGATGGACTAGTAACTCTACTTCTTTGAAAAGATAAGGATTTCCGTTTGCTGTAATGATTATCTCTGCACCGTTTTTTTTGTTTTTAATGATGAGGTCTAGGTTTTTGTTGTATTGATGTAGTATCTCGATTAGTTTGTCGAAATGGATTTTTAGTTGGTCTTTTGGTATTTCGTTTAGAAGAAGGAAAACGAAGTTGTTTTGTTGGAAGTAGTTCCAGAAGTTGGTTATTGTGTTCATATTGTTTCTTGTTATTGGAACGCGGATGAAACAGATGCTTCGCAACGCGGATTTATACGGATTTTATCTTTTGTCTTGAGCTGATTTTTCAAATGCTATTAAATTTACCATCTCTCGTAATCGTGAGCGAACTCGATTGCCGTAATGTTTTTCAATTTCTGTGGCTGATAGGTTGGTGGTTATGTGAGTAAATAGTTTTTTTGAAATGAATAGATCATATCTGCTCAATAGAATTTCTGCCATGACATTGCATTCGTTACCAAAATATTTTAAGTTGTTTTCTGTTCCTAAATCGTCAAAGCAATAGGTTCTTGGTTCTGATTGGTATAGTTTGCCATTGCTGTATTTGTGGATTATTTGGTAGCCGTCCTGGATGAATTCAAAGCTGATATCGCGACATGGTTTTACGAAAAACTTATGTTCTGTTGCTGTTAGGTATTTCATTAAATTCATCAATGATGTTTTACCGCAGCCGATTGGTCCGGTTAGTAGAATTCCTTTGTTGAGGTTTATTCCATATTGAAAACATGTTGGTTCGTCTTTTAAGAAATACGCGATTAGTTTGTACACAATTGGATAATCGGTTTCAATGATTTTGAAATGATTGCCATATAGTTCAACTCCTTTATTTTCTAACCAAGTAATGACCTCATCATAGCTATAATGGCTCTGAATAGTCTTTGTCGGTTGTTGTGTTGAGTTGTTTTGCTCTGTTTGGTTGTTCTGCATTTGAAATAAATTTTGGTGCGTTAATCATCCAATTTTGTGCTGCTGCTTGCCAATCGACCATTGGTGTTTTACCTCCGACTAACCAACCGACACTTTTGAAATAGTTGAAGAATTTTTGAGCTTCTTGTTCCGGAAAGTTATTTTCTTGGAAATAGATTTTGACTTCTTCGATTGTTGGCTGTGACTTTTCTTCTTTTTCTTTTTTTGCGGAACTTTTTTCTTTTTCTTCATCATCGTTTTTTAAATCCAAATTATTTATTTCTACAAAATTTTTTGAGTGCTTTTCCAAGTTTGAAACGTTTTTATCGTTTAAAATGTTTGTATTGTTTATATAGTTTATAGAAGGTACTACTGCTTGTTCAGTACCTGTTTCACTACTAGTACAAGACTTGTTCAAAGCTTGTTCAGAAACAAGTTCAATAAGTGGTTCATTTTTTGGTTTTCTTTCGGATTTTGGCAGCGGTTTTAAATCTTCTGAAAAGTTGAATAAAATGACATGACTTCCTTTGAATGGATTGTATGATGGTTCGTAATTGATATAACCCAAACTATGCAAGTTCTTCAGACATTTATGATAGGTTGCTTTGGAACTTATTTTACTTATTCGCATTACCTCATCGCGATTAATACTGATTGGATTTTTGAAACGATTGCAATTCCAAAATTGAAACAATGCAATGTATAAACTTACGTGTGTTGGATTTAGCGTTTTATCAATGGCTACTTTTTCGAAGAAACCAGTTAAGTGTTTGATATAATTCATAATTGCTAAAATTATTTGAACAGAGTAGGTAAAGCATTTACCTTATTTCCATTTAATAACTTATCAATATCTGAATTGTCATAATACATTATGCCACCTATTTTGGTGTAGGTGAGTGTTCCGTTGATGCGGAGATTTTGCAAAGTACCTGGAGAAATGTTTAACAGTTTACGGACTTCATTGGATTTGAGCCACTGTTTTGTTTGTTGCGGTTTGGATTGAATGATTTCTTTTAAATCGTTCAAAAGAAGACTTCTGAATTCGTTTAAGTCTTCGCGTGTAATAACTTCGATTGCCATAACGTATGTTTTAGATTGTTATGGCACAAATTTGTAGTTTTTGAATAGTTTTAAATCACAAGTCAATCACAAGTTGTGATTGATTTTTATACAAAGTGTTGTATTTATTGGTCTTAAAGTAAGTCGTCTGTGTTTTCCATCCGTTTTACTAATTTTTCTTTTAATGCGTTTAGGAATTTGGTTTGGTCAGATTTTCGCATTCTAATTTCAAGGAAAGCCCTGTGATACTGACCTAAATCGATGTTGAATATGTTTTCAAAATACTCCGCAATATCTTTCAAATCGGATGCTCCATTATTAAACACACCTTCGGTATGCAAAGCATACAAAAGCTCTATTAATGCGACTTTAGAACCTGTCCAAGTTTGCTTTACCTTCGGGTTGACTTGTGATTTTTCCTTTGTGTCTTTATTTTCCATCATCAACAATTTATCTTCGAGATAAACTTGGATTAAATCGTGCGCTAAAATCTTTGCTACTTTAAAATCGTGAGAGGTTGAAAATGTATGATCTGCTTCAAAATAAAAACTATCTAAAGCTAATTTTACATCGATTTTTCCTCGTAAAAAATATTTGTGATCTAAATAGCTGCTTCCTGTTCTGTAATATCTGTAGAAGTCTAAGTTACCATCAAAATATCTTTTAAGTTTATCTAATTCGTTATTAAGGTATTTTTTGATAATTCTTTCACCACCATGCGGTTTCTTCGTTTCAATTTTGAATATAACGTTATAATAAATTAGTTTTGACGTAAATTTGGGCTTTACATTTTTAAAGAACTCTATTTCTTGTTGACTTGATTTATTTTTCTCTTTTTCAAATAATACTTTTAATTTTTGGAGTGATTTCAAAATAATATCTATAGCACTTTCACAACGCTTTATTGGGTCGTCTATTTCTAAATCAGTAAAATTTAACTGTTCGTTTAAATCTGTTAATAATTGGTTGATTTTTGGGCTCAATTTCTTTGGTATTAATTTTTGATTGAAACTTTTTTAATAATTTAAACTAATACCTAACCCAAATCCCATATCACTATCGTAATGTGTTCTTAAACTTATATTTCTTTTTAAAATGTAACGTGCATCTAGCATAAATTCTGTATCGGTGTTTACCATAAACCCCATTCTTAAGCGTTTTGAAATTGGAATATCCTCTCTCATTAACTGTAATCTTATGTTTCCATCCTGAAATACTTCTGCTTGAGCAATTACTAACATTGGTAATGTGTAATTAACCCCGGCACTTAGAACGGCTCTTTTATCTTTGGTATTTTCTTGTCCAAAAATGTTTTTTTCTATCATTCCATCCATATTCCTGTAACGCCAATCGAAACCAATAAAAGGCATCAACCACTGCATTTTTCCTATGTATCTGCCTAAATGAAATTCGGCTTCATAACCATGCATATCATTGTATCCTAGTCGCCATTCTGCACCTAAACTCCAACGTGTATTTTGGATCATTGCCATACCATCATTTCCATTAGTAGCAAAATCATTTTCTGCCATGAAATGAAAAGCTCTATCATCGGCAAATAATTTTCTTTGTGCTACTTTTGGATTTGGAATTAGCGGATTTGGCGTTTGGTTTTCATAGGTGAATACTCTTCCCATTCCTGCCATCATGTGATACAAAATATGACAATGAAAAAACCAATCTCCTTCAACATTGGCATTGAATTCAATTATGTTGGTTTCCATAGGCATTAAGTCCATTACATTTTTTAATGGTGCATATTCCTCTTGACCATTTAATATTCTGAAATCATGTCCATGTAAGTGCATTGGATGACGCATCATGGAACCATTGTAAAGTGTAATTCTAATGTTTTCTCCTTTTTTTATTAGGATTTTATCTGTTTCAGAAACTACTTTATTGTCTAAACTCCAAACATATCGGTTCATGTTACCTGTTAGTTCAAAACGAAGTTCTTTTACTGGGGCATCTTTGGGTAAAGTTGTTTTATCGGTCGCTTTCAACATGGCATAATTGAGTGTTGTAATTGTAGATAACGCATTGGCATTGTACTGATTTTGATTGTGATTGGAATGATCGGTACTCGTTTCCATATCGCTCATAGTACCCTTATGTTTTGCGCTTACTGCACCAGTTATTTCTGGGTACATTACTACATTCATATCCATTTGATTTAAGGACATACTCATTCCCATATCATCTAAATCCCCATTCATTTTCATCATTCCGTTCATCATTTTCATTCCCTCAAAATATTTTAATTTTGGCAACGGAGCAATCAATTGTTTGATGCCATTTCCAATGTATAATGAAGTAGATTTTGTGCGGTCTTCTGGAGTTGCTAAAAATTCATAAGAAGTATTACTTGCAGGAATTGTAACTATAATGTCATAAGTCTCGGATACTGCTATCAATAATCTATCTACTTCAACAGGTTCTACATCGTTACCATCACTAGCTACAACTGTTATTTTTCCTCCAGCATAAGTTAACCAAAAGTATGATGAAGCTCCACCATTTGCCACACGCAAACGAACTTTATCTCCACTTTTAAACTGTGATAACTGACTTTCATTTTTACCATTAATCAGAAACTTATCATAATATACATCGCTCACATCCATAGCATTCATTCGTTTCCATTCATTGGCTATTTTTGTTTTGAAATGACCTTGTTTTATGGCTTCAGCATAACTTTGTGTTGTTCCTTTTTTAATTGCAAACCAATCGGTTGCATTGTGTAACATTCTGTGAACGTTCTCGGGTTTTAAATCGGTCCATTCACTTAAAATAATAGGCACAGTTGGTAAATCATCTATACCTTTTCGGAATGTTTTGTCATTTTGTTTTTTGTTCATAATGAACATACCATACATACCAATTTGTTCCTGTAATCCTGAATGACTGTGGTACCAATGAGTTCCGCTTTGAATTATTGGAAACGAATATTTGTGAGTAGTTCCCGGTTCTATTGGCATTTGTGTAAGGTTTGGGACACCATCTTCTTTATTAGGTAAAAATAGTCCGTGCCAATGCAATGAAGTGCTTTCTTTTAATTCGTTATGTACATAAATTTCAGCAATATCACCTTCTGTAAATGTTAATGTTGGCATAGGAATTTGACCATTTACTGCAATTGCTCTTTTTTCTTTTCCAGAATAGTTTACGATGGTATCACGAACATATAAATCGTAACGAACTATGTTTTGCGAAAACAGCGTTTGTGTTGCCAAAACGAAGATTACGATTGGTAACAGTTTTTTTGAAAGAATGTTTTGTATATCCATTATAGTAATTGTATTATTTTAATTTTACACTATTATTTTTTTAACAAGATTTCCCAATCTGAAATTTTATTGTTCAAACTATCAATAGTTTTTTTCATTTTCTCCTTATCAGCAATTGAAATGGCTCGCTTTGCAGCTTCAATTGCAATAGTGTAATCTTTGTTTTCAGAAGCTAATTTTTGTCTTAGATTAGGATAATAGAAATTTTGAGGATTTATTTTTTCTGCTTCCAAAAGCCATATAATTGCTTGTTTATAATCTCTTTTAGTACTGTAATAATAATTAGCTGCCTGAAATAATAAATTGGCATCCTGAGTTTTACCCTTAATTATATGTTGATCTATCAATGCCACTATTGTATCGTCCTCCTTGCTCTTTACCGGTATTTTAACCATTGTATTTTCCCAAAGTATTTTTAGGAATGCTTCGCCTTTGCTATTGATATCATTTAATTCAATAGTAAAAGTTTCATAAAAATTGGGGCTTTTTTCTAAAGGGACTTTGAAACGCATTATATCTTTTTTTTCATCATAGCCCGTTTCTCCATGCAAGGTAGTATCTGAGTTAACAATTATAGTCCACTCATTTATTGAAGGAATTGAGAATATTGAATAGCTTCCTGCTTTTAATACATTGTTACCAAAAGAAATATCTTCGGAAGTGGTTATGACGGTACAATCACTTGCACCAGTTCGCCAAAGCTTATCAAAAGGTACTAACTCCCCAAATATTTTACGACCTCTTACTAATGGTCTGCTGTATGTTATTTTTATTTTTCCGCTGCCGACTTCTTGCTCAAAAGATGCCGCAGGACTGGCTGAAGTAACTCTTATCTGGACTTTGTCTTGGGCAGATAATAATAAGGATTGCAAAATAATTAAGCCTGTTAAGATTGTTTTTTTCATTTTATAATTTTAAAGTTTTAATGTGCGTAATCGTAACGCATTTACAATTACTGATACAGAACTAAATGACATGGCTAAAGCCGCAATCATTGGGGATAATAATATACCGAAAAATGGATATAGAACACCAGCTGCGATTGGAACACCCAATACGTTATAGAAAAAGGCAAAAAATAAATTTTGCTTGATGTTTTTCATAACAGCATGGCTTAAGTTCTTGGCTTTTACAATGCCTTGTAAATCGCCTTTGACTAAAGTTATTTTGGCACTTTCAATTGCGACATCTGTTCCTGTTCCCATAGCTATTCCGATATTGGCTTGTGCTAATGCCGGTGCATCGTTGATACCATCACCAGCCATGGCCACAATTTTGCCTTCTGCTTGTAATTTTTTGATTTCGTTTAATTTGTCTTCGGGTAAACATCCTGCTTTATAGGAAGACAGGTTCAATTCTTCTGCAACAGCTTTGGCTGTATTGATATTATCGCCTGTCATCATAATTACTTCAACTCCTTGTTGCATCAGTTCTTTTATTGCACCGGCACTTGACGTTTTTATGGCATCAGTAATGGATACAAATCCAACAGCAATACCTTCTACTGCAATATATGAAACGGTTTTTCCTAGTTTTTGTTCGGTAATGATTTTGTTTTCTATATCGTCAGAAATACTAGCTTTTACTTGTTCCATTAGTTTTTTATTACCTAATGCTACTTTTTTATTGGTTACTGTTCCTGTAACTCCTTTTCCGGCAATGGCTTCAAAATCTTTTACTTCGATTAATGAAATGGATTTTGTTTTGCCATAATTGACTACGGCTTGTGCTAATGGATGCTCACTATATTGGTTTAATGAAGCTATGCTTTGCAATAAATCGTTATCATTGTTATTGGTCGCATAAATTTTTTCGACCGATGGTTTTCCTTCGGTTATTGTTCCTGTTTTATCTGTAATTAAAACATTAACCTTATTCATGTTTTCTAAAGCTTCTGCATTTTTTATCAAAACCCCTGATTGTGCGCCTTTACCAACACCTACCATTACTGACATAGGCGTTGCCAATCCTAATGCACAAGGACACGCGATGATTAATACTGCGATGGCATTTATAAAACCATATACTAATGCCGGTTCGGGACCAAATTTTGCCCAAATGAAAAAGGTTATAACAGAAATGATGACTACAATGGGCACGAAGTATTTGGAAATACTGTCTGCTAATTTCTGAATTGGCGCTCTCGAACGAGAAGCGTCATTAACCATTTGCACGATTTGTGAAAGCAAAGTTTCTGAACCCACTTTTTCTGCAACCATAATAAAAGATTTATTCCCATTGATTGTTCCTGCAATTACATTATCGTCTTTCTTTTTATCAACGGGTATTGGTTCTCCTGTAATCATTGCTTCATCAATACTACTTTCTCCATCGGTTATTTTTCCGTCAACTGGAATTTTGTCACCAGGCTTAACCCGAAGTAAATCACCTTTTTTAATATCGTGGATTGAAATTACTTTATCGCTACCATCAATAACCAAAGTGGCTTCGGTTGGTGCGAGTTTTAATAATTCTTTGATAGCTCCACTAGTCTGACTGTGTGCTCTTGCTTCAAGTAATTGTCCTAATAATACAAGAGTTAGAATAACGGTTGTAGCTTCGAAGTATAGTAATACTGTTCCGTGTTCTGTTTTGAATTCGCTAGGAAAAATATCTGGGAAAAACATCCCGACCAAACTGAAAAGAAATGCCACTCCTGTACCAATTCCGATTAGGGTAAACATATTTAAATTCCAAGTAATGATGGATTTCCAAGCGCGAATAAAAAATACCCAACAGGCATAAAACACTACAGGAAGCGATAATATTAATTGTACCAAATTCCATTTTGAAGCATCCATTAGTTGTAGTAAAGGATTGTTGTGTGCCATTTCTATCATTGCAATTGCAAAAATGGGAACGGTAAATACGACTGCAATTTTCATTTTTTTAACCAAATCGGTATACGTTTTTTGGTCTTCGCTTTCGCTTGGTTCCATTGGGACTAAATCCATTCCGCATATTGGACATGAACCAGGACCTTCTTGAATTACTTCGGGATGCATAGGACACGTATACAACGTTTTACTCACCGTTAACTCTGGTGCTTTAACTAAATCCATTCCACACACAGGACAGTCACCTGCCTTGTCGTACACTTTTTCGCCTTCGCAATGCATTGGGCAATAATACTTTCCTTGGGTATTTGTTGGGACAACAGTTTCTTTATTATGATCGTTGGAATGGACAGAGCAACATGATTTTCCCGAAGCTTCATTCGTTGTACTATGCTCCTTGGTTTTACCGTTGCTCATTTCTATGGAGTATTTTCCCACTGCTGTCAAGGCTTCCTGTAGCTTTTCTGTTGGAATGTGCTTTTCCATAGTTATTGTTGCTACTGCTGGATTTAATGAAACTTTTGCCTCAATACCCTCAATAGTATTCAACGTTTTTTCGACTTTAGCGAGACAACCATCGCAAGTCATTCCGGTAATGCTGTAAGTATGTATCATCTTTAATAATTTTAATACAAATTTCTATCATAACCGATTTTTGCATTTGCATAATTTTGGGTTTGATATGCAAAATTTATAAATCTTCTATTTGCTTTCTTTTAATGGTTTTGATATTCTTAAAGTAGGTTGGCGAAAAGCCAGTTACTTTTTTGAATTGATTGCTCAAATGTGAAACCGTGCTGTAATTTAAAGAATACGCAATTTCACTTAATGAGAGTTCATCGTACATAATTAACTCTTTTACTTTTTCAATTTTCTGATTGATGAAATACTTCTCAATAGTAGTGTTTTCAACTTCTGAAAAGAGATTACTCAGGGTATTATAGTCTTGATGCAGTTCTTGTGAAAGGTAGTTGGATAAATTAATTTTCAAATCATTATTCTTGTTTTGAACCAAATCAATGATTACTGTTTTAATCTTATCAATCGTTTTACTTTTCTTATCATCAATCAGTTCAAAGCCAAATACTTTCAATATTTTACTAATTTCATTTTTTTGAACATCAGAAAAGGGTTCCATAATTTCGACTTCACCCAAATTAATAGATAAAAGTTTTAGTCCAAGCTTTTCTAACTCGGACTTAACCACCATTTTGCAACGACTACAAACCATATTTTTAATATAAAGTTTCATGCTTACTATTCTTTATTGATTGTCTGTTCAATCCAACTGATTATTTCTTGCTTTTGGGTTTCATCAAGAATAGCATCCTGATGTAATTGTGTGTATGAACTTAATGGCATAGTACCCGATTTTATTTCTCTACTTATTGCTTCTAGTTTACTTTGTTGTTTTCTATTTGAATAAGTCGCAAATTCATTAAAATTCAGTTCTTCTTTTCCATTTTTAATGTGGCTTTCTACAAATAATCTTGCTGGTTGAATGTAATCGTACCATAAATACTTAGTAGTATTACTATGGCAGTCATAACAAGCTTTTTGCAATGAATTAAGAATTTTTGGAGGTACTTTATAATTATTAGCAAAGTTTTTTCCAATATCGAATGAACTACTTACATTTTGTTTTGGTTGGTAGAATTGAATAGCTACAAACATTAAAAAGAATACTAATGCAATCTTTTTTAATTTTCGTGTCATTTTATAACGTTTTTTTCAAACTACCACAAGTCAACATTTGAGAGCCATAAAATGGATTTTTAATTTCTTTTGTTTCACTAATCCAAATAGCTCCTTTGCCATCATTTGCCATTGGACAAAAATCTTGATACAATTTTTGCTTTGTTCCAAACATTTTAATCAAATCATTAATATCCTTACTTAGCGTAACAAAATGTTCTCTTTGATGGTCGATTTTCCCAGCATTATCACTAATGTGTTTTGCATGTTCTTTTGCATCGTCTGCAATATCTAAATACTCTTTTTTTTGAGTAGTAGTTAAACTATTTGAGTTGATTGTATTAAAATCGTTGAATAATGATTTACCTGCAATAGCAGCGGCTTTGGCATCGTCTTTTGTTAGTGCATTTTTTATTTTTAAATAGTTTGCAACTATTGCATTAATTGAAAAAGGAGTTTTTGTTTCAATTACTTTTTCTTTAACGTCATTAGTTGGTAGTTTTGTGGTGTCTTTGAGTTCTTGAGTTTTTTCATTTTCTTCATGGATTGGCTCAACTTGGGCAACTGGTTCTGTTAATTCCATACCACATTTGGAACATTCTTCTCCTTTTTTTCCTGTAATCTCTGGGTGCATGGAACACGCATATATTTCATTTGAATTTGTTGAAGTTTCTGTGGTCTTGTTTTCTGTCTCTTTGTTTTTTTGATTACAAGAAACTAAAGTGATAGCTATAATAGCTGATAGAATAAGTGCTTTCATGACATGTTATTATTTAGATTTTTATTGTTTTTTTAAATTGAAAAAAGTGTAATATAAATTGAAGTAAAACCCATTTGGAGCAGAACGTATCATTGAACTTACTAACTCTTGACGGTAGGCAAGATCTAATCGTGCTTGACTGTTAAAAATGAATTGTACAGCCGGCACAACGTCTAAGTAGGATTTACCATTTTCGTTGATGGTTTGACCTACAAATTCAACCATTAAATTGATGTTGGTTTGCTTGAAACTCGTATATTTTTTAGGGTACATCAATTTTCCAAAAGACAAAGTATAGTTCGTTGCATTATCACCAATAGTATCCGGAAAAGGATATTTTGGTTTGTTATCCAATGCTTTTTCAAAACTAAGCGATGAACTTATGGCTACCTTTTTGACCAACTTTGTTGCGATTATCCCGGTTTCAAAACCAGTATTGTGTCCTACTATTTCAATTTGCTCTTGATGAATATCAGCACGATTGAAGCTAAATCTTCCATAAGTTGCTAAGCGAAAGTGACTGTTTAAATCATCTGTAGAATAAAACCTGTACTTAGCCATAAAACCACCACCTTCTGCATACAATGCATTAGTTCTTGTGCTGATAAAAGCGGAACCACGAACCATTAAATTTTTATTTATACCATAAGTTACCTCGGGCATTAAATGATAGTTGTAACCTGGCTCAAATTTTTCTTTAAAAGCAGATTGCATCACATTTACGGCTAATGAATTAGCAGGAACATTACTTGCAGGATCTGTTACTACAAATAATTCTTGACTAAAAATAGTTTGGCAACTGATGGCTGCAAAAAATAAAATTACCTTTCTCATTAGTTTATCATTTTAATGTGAAAATCATCTTCATTATTCGAAGCATACGTATCAATATTCTTATAGGACTTTGATAATTTTTTAAATTCTTTCTCGGTTACATATCCTTTATCAACCACTTGAAACTGTATTTCAGAAGCATTACTTTTTTTATCATTAACCATTATGTATGAACTTTGAGTTATGGTATTTGATTTTGCGGTAACTACTAATGAACCGATAAAAAAACCTGCTTTTTCTACTTTTTCTTTAAATATTTTAGGGCTTAATTCGTTTCCTTCTTTTAGCGTTACTGTAAAGGTATTGGAGTTTAAATCGATTTCAACGTTAACCACTTCGGGCACTGTTTTTAGCTGTTTATTTATAGCATTTGAACACATAGAACAGGTTAAACCAGTGGCTCTAATTTCGGCTTTTACTATTTGGGCATTACTATTAAGTGAAAACATCAAAACCATTGATGTAATCAGAATATATATTGTTTTCATTTTATTCTTTTATTAATTTAATTATTTCTTCTTCTGAGGGATTTTTTGCTATTAGAATACCTTGGGGATTAAATAGGTATTTTGATGGTAATTCATCAACACCAAATTTTATTGCTGTATTGGCATCAAAACCTTCAGGATCTATTAACTGTGTAAATTTGATTTTATCTTTTTCAACAGCTTTAAGCCACTTACTTATGTCTGTATCGATTGATATTCCTATTATTTCAATTTTATTTGCATTAGCTTCATTGTGAAGTTTTACTAACTTCTTGTTGCCTAATCTACACGGCGCACACCAAGATGCCCAAAAATCGATAAGTACATATTTGCCTTTAAAGGATGTGATATTAACCTCATTACTGGTATTACTTTTTAATGTAATTGATGGTATAGCTTCTCCTATTTTTATTTGAGCTTTAGTAGTTGAGAAAATACCAATTAAAAAAAGTAGCATTACAATTTTTTTCATTTTGTTTATTTAATTGTTTCTACTGTTTTACCACAGTTCAACATCATTGAACCATAATAAGGATTTTTTACAGCATTTTCTTTACTTAACCAATTAGCACCTTTGCCGTCATTGAACATTGGACAGAATTGATAGTACACCGGATTTTCATATTTAGAAATCTTGATTAATGTATAAATTTCTTTAGATAATGATGTAAAATGATCGCGTTGGATTTTTACATCTTTTGTATTAGCGATATTTTCTGCATCTTTCTGTATCGTATTTACAACTTTCATCCACACCATGTGAACATCCATATCAAGCTTGTCCATTTTGACATTATTGATGGCCGTTACCAATTCTTTTGAAGCTGATGCCGTGCTATTCCCATTAGAAGTGATTAATGCATCTTTTACTAAAAAATAGTTATCGAATACAACCTTTAATTGATTTTCACCCTGAATTACTGTAGTACTTGTTTCAGAATGATTACTATGATTGGAATGGTCTCCGTTGCTAGCAATCGATGTTGTTTCTTCTTTTACAGGAACTTTTGCTACACGGTCATATTGGCAACATCCGTGAAGATTGTTATATACATCATCTGGAGCAAGAAATTTATCACTATCGTAACCAACTAATGCAATTCTCTTGAGTATTTCATCTTGATTGGTTTTTTTAGCATCGTAGGTTAGTGTTGCCATTTGGGTTTCTTGGTTCCAATCGACATTGGCTATTTTTTTGATGTTTCCTGCTTTTTCGATTTTGGTTTCGCACATACCACAATTGCCATAAATTTTTACACTTTCTGTTTTGGCATTTTTTATTTGTGCATTACCTGTAGTTGATAACAATACAGAAATTGCTATCATTATTTTCATTAATGAATTTTTCATTTTGAATAAAATTGTAATCAAAGCAAACTACCTTGATTAGTTGATAAAATAAATTTGGATAAATAACAGTTGCGAAAGCATGTTATTACAATACCAATAATGGTATAAAAAACAATACTTAACTGTTAGATTGAATAGCTAAACGCTATGAATTTGACACACTTATGGCTGTCAAAAATTGGATTTAGCTTATTTTAGGTATTAGCCAAATGGAATAAAACCCATCAGAGATTGATGGTGTTGTGTATGAAAATTTAGTCTTCTCGATTGAAGAATAACTATACTTGTAATTTTTAAAACTAATTTCAGATACAAAGCTTACTGAGGAAGTTGGACACGTTGAAGAACATCCACATTTTGAATGACCGCAATTTCCTTTACAACCTTTGTTGTCTTTGCCCTTTGAACTATCACTATCGCAACAACTCTTTTTTTCTTTCTGATTGGATGAAATTTCTTTTTTGCAAGAACTTTTTTCTGAACCTTTACCACAAGCTATAGCACTACCAGGCATAAGAAATATGCCTAATAAGACTAATAGTATAAAGTGGTATTTTTTCATATCTCTATTAAAACAGTACAAAATTAAATAAAAATTATTGCTTTTTGTTAAAATTGATGTTAAAATCTCATTTTCTGAATTCTGACTGCATTTAAAATAGCTAAAAGTGCCACACCTACATCGGCAAAAACAGCTTCCCACATTGTGGCTAAACCTCCTGCACCGAGTATTAAAACAATTGCTTTTACTACAAAAGCCAACGTAATATTTTGCCAAACAATTTTTTTGGTTTGCTTACCAATGTTTATTGCCATTGGAATTTTTGAAGGCATATCGTCTTGAATAACTACATCGGCAGTTTCGATGGTGGCATCGCTTCCTAAACCGCCCATTGCAATACCTACGTTGCTTAATGCGACTACTGGCGCATCGTTTACGCCATCGCCAACAAAACAAACTGTTTCATTTTTGGCGATGATTTCTTTGACTTTGTTTACTTTATCTTCGGGCAATAAATCGCCAAAGGCATTTGTAATTCCGAGTTTTTGTGCTACAAATTGAACTACATTGTCTTTATCTCCACTTAACATTGTGGTTTTTATACCTAATGCTTTTAGTTTGTCGATTGTGATTTGTGCGTCTTCTTTTATGCTATCAGCTATTGTAAGATAACCAACGAAATTTTTATCGTAAGCTACTGCAATTAATGTGTAAACAATACTTTTTGGATCAATATCATAAGCAATTGAGAATTTATCCATTAGTTTGAAATTACCAACTAACAATTCTTTTCCGTTAACTTCAGCTTTTAAACCATGTCCGGAAATTTCTTCTACATTTTCTAATTTGATATTACTATCAATTTTTCCAACGTATTGATGAATGGCAGTTGCAACAGGATGTGTACTTTGACTTTCTAAAGCATTTACCAATTGTAACAAATCATCTTTGTTAAAATCAGTATTAAAAACAACTTCCTGCACTTTGAAGACGCCTTCGGTCATTGTTCCTGTTTTGTCCATTACCACGTTTTGAATAGTGGACATTACATCAAGAAAATTACTTCCTTTGAAAAGGATTCCGTTTTTAGAAGCTGCTCCAATTCCACCAAAATAACCTAAAGGAATACTTATAACTAATGCACAAGGACACGAAATAACTAAGAAAACTAAAGCTCGATACAACCAATCTCTAAACTGGTAATTTTCTACAAATAACATCGGTACAACACATATTGCAATGGCTAAAACAACTACAATTGGTGTATATATTTTGGCAAACTTTCTGATAAATAATTCTGTTGGTGCTTTTTTGGCTGTAGCATCTTGCACCATTTCGAGAATTTTTGACAGTTTACTATCTGTATAAGCAACCGTTACTTTTACTTGACAAACCGAATGTATGTTTATCATTCCTGCTAAAACAGTTTCTCCTTTTGCTTTGGTGTCTGGCTTACTTTCTCCCGTTAGTGCAGCAGTATTAAATGCAGCAGTATCTGAAAGTAATTCTCCATCTAATCCTAATTTTTCTCCTGCTTTTAGTTGGATAATATCTCCAATTTTAGCGGTTGATGCTTTGATAGTTTTGGCAACATTGTTTTCGAGAATAGTTACTTCGTCTGGTCTTTGGTCAAGTAACGTTTTGATGTTAGCTTTTGCTCTTTGAACCGCCAATGATTGGAATATTTCGCCAATGGCATAAAATAACATTACGGCAACACCTTCAGGAAATTCGCCTATAGCAAACGCTCCAATAGTTGCAATACTCATTAAAAGAAATTCTGAAAATATCTCGCCTTTGCGAATGCTTTCAAACGCTTCTTTGACTACTGGAAATCCCACTGGAATGTATGCTAGAATATACCATCCTATTCTAACATAACCTGTAAACCATGATTGTTTAAAATAATTATCAAAACCTATGGCAATCAATAATAAAATAAAACTTATGATTGCTGGCAAAAACATTTGAAACGTAGATTTTTCTACACTAGAATGCTCGTGGTCTTGTCCGTCATCATCAGAATGATTTTCGGTTTTTTTATTTATTTTTTCTTCGAGAGTGCAACAAAGCTGATTGCCTTTAGCATCGTATTTATGTTTATGTTCCATTTCTATTTTTTTTAAATCCACAAAATTGAAAGTTCTGGATGGTATCAAATGGTGTGGTATGGTTTTCTGTAAAACATTTTATTGCTTCAAAATTTTCTATAAAAGTTTGTTTCATCGAATTTTCTGAATATTGTTTTATTTCCAATCCACTACATTTTAAAGGACCATTTTCTGAAAAAGTACCTAATAGAAAATTTCCATTTTGAGCTATAGCATTACTAACGATTGTAACATATTTCCTTATACTTTCTTCTCCTGTTAGAAAATGAAAAACAGCCCTGTCGTGCCAAAAATCAAACTTGACTTCGGGATTAAATTCTGTGATATCAGAAACAATCCAATGTATTAAATCGGCTTTATCTCCTAAACGTTTTTTGGCTCTTTCTAAAGCAAATTCAGAGATGTCCAATACCCAAATATTTTGATATCCTTTTTCTAATAAGGCATCCACAAAATTGCTATCGCCACCGCCAATATCAATTATATTGGCAGTTTTTGATAGGTTTACATTTTTTAAATACTCCATTGAAGTTTTTGGATATTTTTGTGTCCAACTTACTTCATTAGGATTTTTGGTTGCAAAAACATTTTCCCAATGTGATTTTTTGTTTTCCATTTGGATTACGCTTTACAACATCCATCTAAATTTTCATACGCTTTTGGATCGGCTTTTACTTCATCTGCATCGTATCCTAATTTAGAAATACCTTCTTTAATGGTCTGTAAGGTTGTTTTCTTTGCATTATAATACACTGTAAATGTCATTGCTTTATCGTCAAGCTCATACATTTTTAAACCTTTAATTTTGAGCATTTCAGTTTTGAATTTTAAACCACAAGTTTCACATTCTTTACAATGATCACAATGTAAAAAAGTTTTGATTACAGCTTTTTGATTGGCTTTTTGTGCAGAAGCAGTATTGCTTGTAAAAAATAATAGTGTTAAAAAAAAGATTGATTTTAAAATTGAATTTTTCATTTGATTTTATTTAATGATTAATAATTTATTTTTAATGTTCGTGTTCACCGCCACCTTTTGAAGTTGCTAGTAAGTAAAAAGCACCTTTTATAACAATTTTCGCATCGGCAGGAATTTCTTCGACTAATTTTATTTCGGTGTAACCTAAATCAGTAGTTCCAGGAACCACTTCGATTGCTTTGAAGTGCACTTCATTGTGTCCTTCTTCTTTGCCTTCAGCGTGTTCTGAATGTTCTTCTCCTTCTTTATGTTGATGCTCTTCTTCTTTTACTTTTGGAGCTTCTTGTTGGTGCTCTTCTTGAATGTAAATGTAATATTTATCGCCATTTCTAACAATTGCATCTTTTGGAAGTGCCTGAACGGTTTGATTGGTGATATTGATATTGGCAGCTACATACATTCCGGAAATTAAATCTTTGGCATCGCTTGGATTGATTTTGGCATGAACCGCAACTGTTTTGCTTTCGTTGGAAAATGATTTATTGATGCCAAATATTTTCCCTTTAATGGATTTATTGGACTGATTGGTTAATACAAAATCGACTTCTTGACCTACGGAAATTTTTCCCAAATCTTTTTCAAACACATTTAAATCCAAGTGCATTTGGCTGTTATCTACTACTTCAAAAAGTGTTACGCCTGTTTCTGCAAATGCTCCTTTTGTTATACTTATTTTACCCACATAACCGCTTATTGGCGAAACAATTGGAATTAACGAAGTGTTTCCGCTTAAACTAACATTTAACGCTTGCAGCTTGTTTTTTGCGGCTTGTGCTTTAGCTTTTTCTACTGCTAATTTTGATTTTACTTCTTGAAATGTTTTGCGAGGATTTACATTTTCATCGCTCAATGTTTTTTGACGATTATATTCCAATTGCAAGTATTCAATGTTGGCAATAGCGGAATTGTAATCTTCTTGCATTTCGGTAACTTCAAGGTTTTGAATAGTTGCCAATGTTTTACCTTTTGCAACGTAAGTTCCTTCTAACACATAAATATCTTTAACAACGCCACCAATTAAGGTTGAAATATTAGCCATGTTTTGTGGTGGAACTGCTGTATAACCATTGGCTTTGATTACCGTATTTAGGTTTTTCATTTCGATACCGCCTGTTTCGATACCAATAGTTTTA
Organism: Flavobacterium sp.; assembly: GCA_020048955.1. GTDB lineage: Bacteria > Bacteroidota > Bacteroidia > Flavobacteriales > Flavobacteriaceae > Flavobacterium. The sequence goes on along the minus strand of JAIFLT010000206.1, from coordinate 4,941 downwards.
AATTGCGCTTCTGTCAAGGCAACTTCGGTTTCTGATTTTTCTTCTTCGTGGGTTTCTTCGGTTTTCTTTTCGCCACAGGAATTTAGAGTAAAGAGAATAGAAAACAGAATAAAGAGGTTGAAGAATGAACTTCGATTACAATTTGGTTTTAAAAATATATTTTTCATATAATGGAATATTAATTGTTGTTGAAAGATGGAAATTGCAATTGAATAGCACTTTGATTGTAAGTATTAACGGCTTCGGCATTTTGCTTTTTGATGTCAATGGCTTGGTTTAAAAAACTAATGTATGACCAGTAACTCATATCACCATTGGCATAGCTTTTTTGAGCCGTTGTAATAATTTGTTCGGCATATTGCAATCCTTCGTTTTGGTAATATACAAGTGCTTTTTTCTGTTTTTCAAACTCATTTTGTAGTTCTTCTTTCTGTAATTTCAAAGTCAATTTGCTTTTATCTAATTCTAATTGCGATTGCGAAATACTAATTTCTGATGCTTTGGCTTTTGCTGTATTTGCACCACCAAATAAAGGAATTTGCAATCCGGCAGTAAAACCCTGAAAATAGGATTTTGTATCGATGGTTTGACCAAAATACCCCAAACCTAATTTAGGAGTTCGCATTGCTTTGAACGTATTGGCTTCCTTTTGATACACTGAAATTTGCTGTGTGTAATAATCGTTTACTAATCCTTGTATTTTGTCATCTTTACTCGTTGTTGGATTAGCATATTGCAATGGTGTATTGGCATCAGGAACTATGTTTTCATCTGTTTGAATGAAATATTGCAATTGCTTTTGATAAACTACCAAGTCATATTCTAACTGTGCTTTTTGGGTTTCGATTTCTTTCGATTTGGCTTTAGCACTGATTACTTCAATGTTGCCACTTTCTCCGATTTGAAAACGAAGCTCTGCATTTTTAAGGAATTTAGCATAAATCTCGAACAACTCATTATTTAACTTTTGAATAGAAATTCCATATAAATATTGATAGTATGCTAATGATACGGCTTTTTCAATTTCATACTCCGTTAATGCTTTTCGTTTTTCAGCCAATTTGGCTAATTCCTCTTGCAGTTGGCGATTGGCTTTTGTGATTTTACCAATTGGAAAGTATTGTTGAATAGAAACGTTGTGGTCGTAATCGACACTATTGAATTGTCCGCCTTGGTATTGCACTTGCAAAGGATCTACTTGAAATGCTGTTTTCTTTAGAACAGTTTGTTTTTCAATTTCCTTATCCGCGATTTTTAAGTCGATGTTATTTGCTTTTGCTTTTTCAATAGCTTTTTCTAATGTTATTGTTTGACTGTTTTGAGCAAACGAAAAGCTACTAATTAACAAAACGAGTATTGTTACAATTGGATTTGACATTTTTTTTCTTCTTTTAATTCCCTTTTCAAATAATAAATAAAGTATTGGTAAAACGATTAAGGTTAGTAATGTTGCCGAAACTAATCCGCCAATAACTACCGTTGCTAATGGTTTTTGTACTTCGGCTCCACCACTAGTTGATAATGCCATTGGCAAAAATCCTAATGAAGCAACCGCAGCAGTCATTAATACTGGTCTAAGTCTGGTTTTTGTACCTATTAAAACCCGTTGTAATGGGTCGGTTATCCCTTCGGATTTGAGTTGGTTGAAATAGGAGATTAGCACAATTCCGTTTAAAACTGCTATTCCGAATAAAGCAATAAATCCAATTCCTGCCGAAATGCTAAAAGGCATTCCTCGTAACCAAAGTGCAAAAACACCACCGATTGCCGATAATGGAATGGCTGTAAAGATTAAAGCCGCTTGTTTCATACTATTGAAAGTGAAAAATAACAACACCATAATTAATCCTAAAGCGATTGGTAATGCTACAGATAGTCGTTTGTTGGCTTCAACCAAGTTTTCAAATTGACCACCATAAGTTACATAATAACCAGCAGGAAGTTTAAAACTGGTTTCTAATTTTTGTTGGATTTCTTCTACAACGCTTTTTACATCACGACCACGAACATTTAAACCTATTGTAATTCTACGTTTACCATTTTCACGAGAAACTTGAACCGGACCTTGTTCGTAATTGATTGATGCTACTTGCGAAAGAGGTACTTGTTGTCCATTTGGTAATGGAATAAATAAATTGCTAACATCAGTAATGTCGCTACGATTGTCTTTGTTTAAACGAACGACTACATCAAAACGTTTGCTTTCTTCATAAATTTTACCTGCACTTTCACCTGCAAAAGAAGAACGGATAATTTGATTGATGTCTGCAATATTTAAACCATACAACGCAATTTTATTGTAATCGTATTTGACTGTGATTTGTGGAAGTCCAGTTACTTTATCGGCTTTTAAATCGCCAATCCCTTCAATAGTATTTACTTTAGAAATTAATTCTTTGGCTTTTGTATCTAAAACTTCTAAATCATCGCCAAAAATTTTAATGGCAATATCGCTTCGACTTCCTGTCATTAATTCGTTGAATCGCATTTGAATGGGTTGCGAAATTTCGATGTTTGCACCAGGAATAGCTTCCATTTCTTCTTTCATTAAGTTGGCTAAATCTTCCCAATTGTCAGCAGATGTCCATTCGTCTTTATCTTTTAAAACAATAATCAAATCGCCACTTTCTATTGGCATTGGGTCGGTTGGGATTTCGCCACTTCCAATTTTTGTAACAATAGTTTTGATTTCAGGGAATTTTGCTTTTAGGATTTTTTCGTATTTGGTTGTGGTTTCTACCATTTGGGATAGCGAACTTCCAGTCATAATAGTAGCATTAATGGCTAAATCTCCTTCTTCGATAGTTGGAATGAATTCGCCACCCATATTTTGAAAAACGATAATAGCAAAGACAAACATCGCTAATGAAATGGCTAGAACTGCTTTTTTAAATCGTAACGCTCGGTCTAAAAATGGTGTGTAGATTTTTTCAAACCACGCCATCATTTTATCACTAAAATTAGTTTTGTGTTCGGTGTTTTTTGATAAGGACATGGCACTCATCATTGGCACATAAGTCAACGACAAAATGAATGCCCCAATAACCGCAAAACCTACGGTCATTGCCATTGGTTTGAACATTTTGCCTTCTGTTCCTACTAATGCAAGGATTGGCAAATAAACAATCAAAATAATTATTTCTCCGAATGCTGCACTATTACGAATTTTTGAAGCCGATTTATATACTTCAGTATCCATTTCTGCTTGGGTTAAATTCTTTTGTCGTTTGAGTTTTTGTAAATGATGCATTGTTGCTTCTACAATAATTACCGCTCCATCGACTATAATTCCGAAATCGATTGCTCCTAAACTCATTAAGTTTCCGCTTACGCCAAAATGGTTCATTAAGATTACTGCAAAAAGCATTGAAAGCGGAATTACTGATGCAACAATTAATCCGGCTCGAAGATTTCCTAGAAATAGTATCAATACAAATATTACTATTAATGCACCTTCCAAAAGGTTTTTAGTAACTGTTCCTATTGCGTTATCCACTAATTTACCTCTGTCAATGAATGCTTCGGCAACCACTCCTTCGGGTAAGGTTTTATTGATTTGCGCCATTTTTTCTTTCACTCTTTCTACAACGGCACTAGAGTTTTCGCCTTTTAACATTAAAGCCAAACCGCAAACAATTTCGCCTTTACCGTCTTTGGTCGAAGCACCATATCTTAATGCAATTCCCTCACGAACAGTAGCTACATCGCGAACTAAAACTGGTGCACCATTTCTGTTTTTGACTACTACATTTTCTAAATCTTTAATGCCAGTTGCCATACCAACACCGCGAATAAAGTAAGCGTATTGGTCTTTTTCGATATAAGCTCCACCTGTATTTTGATTGTTTTTCTCTAACGCTTCAAAAATTTCTGTAATGGTTACTCCCAAACTATTTAATGTATTTGGATTAACTGCGATTTCATATTGTTTTAGTTTTCCACCCCAAGTACTGACTTCGGCAACGCCTTCGATACCTTGTAATTGTGGAATAATAATCCAATCTTGAATGGTTCGTAATTTTACAGCATCGTATTTGTCTTCATATCCTTTTTTGGCATAGACATCATACTGATAAATCTCGCCTAATCCTGTTGATATTGGTGCTAACTCTGGAGAACCAGCATAAGCAGGAATATTTTCTTTGGCTTGACTAAGGCGTTGAAATATTTGTTCTCTAGCCCAGTAAATATCTACATCGTCTTTGAAAACAACGGTTACTACAGAAAGTCCGAAACGAGAAATACTTCGTAACTCGATAACTTTTGGGATTGTTTTAAAAGATTGTTCTAAAGGATAAGTGATTAATTGCTCGACTTCCTGACTGGCTAAAGTTGGAGCAGTAGTAATTATTTGTACTTGGTTGTTGGTTACATCGGGTAACGCATCGAGTGGTAACTGTTTTATAGAATAGCTACCAAACGCTATTAGAACTAAAGTAAATAATAGTATTATAAACTTGTTCTTGATACTGAACTGTATGATTTTGTCTAACATTGAAATAGTATAATGAATTAGAAGATTAGCAAAATTTCTTTTGCTATTATTTGTGAAAAGTTCACAAGTTTCTAACCCGAAATTACTCGGGCTTCATTATGCTATTTGCGGTGGTTGCCAAATACTTCCGTAGAAATTAGAAGTAACTATAGAGGTATAGGACGGTAATTGCGTTTTTATACTCTTTGTAATTGGTGTAAAACTAAAAGTAGTAATCTTAAAATAACTCACTATTTGTGAGCCACAACAGTTGCAGTTGCAAAAAGGCGAACATAAATCATTTTCTTTATCGTGATTATGAGATTTTTCATCATGATTATCTGAAATCTCAACAGCTTTGTGTGCTGCACTACTTACTTCCATATCTGCACAAGGCAAGCATGATAGTGCAATTAGATAGATTGATAATATGTAATTTAAAAGTTTCACGAATACAAAGATAAAAA
>JAIFLT010000115.1:10823-11829 GCA_020048955.1 Flavobacterium sp. | reverse complement strand
AAAAACAAAAACAATTGTGAGATAAACACCTATAAATAAAAAGGCGATACCATATATGACCGCTAACAAATCAAATTTTACATATATGAAACATTTACTAAAAATAGGTTCTTTAGTATTATTCACTTTGCTTGTAAGCTGTTCAGTAAATGATACGGTGCAGACTTCAACGAATGGAAAAACAATAAAATATCTAGCACTTGGAGACAGTTACACCATAGGACAAAGTGTATGTGAGACTTGTCGATACCCAATTCAATTGCAAACCGAACTTAAAAATTATCTTACCTCTAAAGATGTTTTTATAACCAATATTATTGCACAAACAGGTTGGACAACTACCAATTTAAAATCAGCTATAACTAGTCAAAATCCAACAAATGATTATGATTTAGTTACTTTATTAATAGGTGTAAACAATCAGTATCAAAACAGACCTTTCAGTCTATATGAAGTAGAATTTCCAGAATTGGTAAACATTGCTATTACTAAGGCAAAAGGAATAAAAGCAAATGTAATTGTAGTTTCAATTCCTGACTATGCCTACACCCCTTTTGGAAATGGAAATCCAACTATTTCGTCACAAATTGATGCTTACAACACTTTTGCAGAAAATTATTGTACTCTAAACAACATCACTTTTGTGAATATTACTGACATTACCAGACAAGGATTAGTGCAACCTAATTTGGTTGCCAGTGATGGTTTACATCCTTCAGAATTGGCTTACTCTAAATTTGTGGAACGTATTTTTCCTAAAGCGAAAGTGATTTTGGGGTTGTAAAAGTAATACTTCAACAAACTCAGCATGACAGATTTGAATTACTGTTCCGGAGCAATTTCAAGTTCCAATCCGTCTATTGCATCTGTAATTGGAATTTGACAACCCAATCTTGAGTTTTCTTTTACATGATAGGCTTCCCAAAGCATCGCTTCTTCATCTGGATTTCTTTCTAACGAAATTACATCATTTAAAACATAGCATTGGCAAGAGGCACACATTGCC
>JAIFLT010000115.1:0-10796 GCA_020048955.1 Flavobacterium sp. | reverse complement strand
TTTTCTTTTACATGATAGGCTTCCCAAAGCATCGCTTCTTCATCTGGATTTCTTTCAAGTGAAATTACATCATTTAAAACATAGCATTGGCAAGAAGCACACATTGCCATTCCGCCACAAACACCAACGGTTCCTTCTTCGGCAAGTTCATAAGCACGAATTAGTTCCATAATATTCATATTCATGTCGGTTGGAGCTTGAACTTCGTGTCGTTTTCCGTTTCTATCGGTTATGTAAACTGTTATGTCTTGTGGCATTTTATATAAACTATCGGATTTTTTACTTTTCTAAATATTTCTTTTTTTATTTAACTGTTGATAATCTAACAAATCTTTCAATCTGCCTGAAGCAAGTTTGTTTTTCATTAAATCATCAAAATCTATGTAGGGAACTTTAAAATCTATTTCATTAATCCAATTACAATGACTTTTACTTTCAACAAAATTTAATCCTGAAACTTTGGTTAAAATTTCAATTTTTCTAGGTTCTACACCCATACTCCAAACATCAAATTTATTGCTAAAAAATTCCTCAACGGAAAATATTGGAGCGCCAAACTCTTTGTAAACTTCCTTTAATTTTAAATAATTTTCTTCATTTTGATTTATCCATAAGTCCATATCTCCTGTACTTCTTCCGTAACCATGGAGTATCACAGCATAACCACCAACTAATAAATAATCTACATTATACTTATCTAAAAGTAGTAAGAAATATAAAAAATCTTTATTAAATAGATTCGACATGTTTTCTTGAAGATATTATGGTTCTATCCACTTTTTGCTCTGGACTTGAATTAAAAATTGAATTAATAATATCACATGCAAAATTTAATCGCTCCAAAGGAGATTTATCATTATAAAAAGTAACATGATCATCTGCTTCTTCAAATGTCAATTTTGTAGCAACGCTTCTATCCATTTTTATTGAGTCCATACTACAAATATAAAAAATTTAATCAATCGATTTTACCACGGCTTTTTCAGCTTCTTTTCTAGTTCCATCAAAACCATCAACGCCTGAAACTGTAGTATATTTTAAAACATATTTTTTACCTGGATTGATTCGGTTATAAACACTTTGGCACATTAACGTTGCTTCGTGGAAACCACACAAAATCAATTTCAATTTTCCTGGATAAGTATTTACGTCACCAATGGCATATATACCGTCAATATTGGTTTGATAATCTAAAGCGTTATTTACTTTGATGGCATTTTTCTCAATTTCTAATCCCCAATTGGCAATTGCTCCTAATTTTGGAGTCAATCCGAAAAGCGGAATAAAATAATCGGTTTCAAAAACTTGTTGCACACCTTCATTTTCTAAAACAATACTTTCAACATGGTCTTTTCCATTAATGGCAACCACTTCAGCTGGTGTAATCAAATTGATTTTTCCCAATTTTTTCAATTCTTGCACTTTTTCAACCGAATCTAAAGCACCTCGAAATTCGTTTCTTCTATGCACCAAAGTAACTTTTGAAGCTACATTGGAAAGGAAAATACTCCAATCTAGTGCAGAATCGCCACCACCAGCAATTACAATTCGTTTGTCACGAAACAATTCTGGATCTTTTACAAAATATTCAACCCCTTTTTCTTCGTAGAAAGCAATGTTTTCTAATTGAGGTTTTCTTGGTTCAAAAGTTCCTAATCCGCCTGCAATGGCAACCGCTTTTGCGTGATGTTTTGTTCCTTTATTAGTAGTAACAATAAACGTTCCGTCTTCTAATTTATCAATAGTTTCGGCGGTTTCCGCCAAGGTAAATCCTGGCTGAAATTGTTTAATTTGTTCCATCAAATTGGTCACTAAATCACCAGCTAAAACTTCGGGATAACCAGGAATGTCAAAAATTGGTTTTTTAGGATACAACTCTGCCAATTGTCCTCCTGGTTGCGGAAGCGCATCAATAATATGGCATTTTAATTGTAAAAGTCCTGCTTCAAAAACGGTGAAAAGTCCTGTTGGACCCGCGCCTATAATAAGTATATCGGTTTCAATCATGGTAAAGAATACAATTTATTTTGCAAATTTACTTTGTATTTAGGTAAGTAAACGTTACAAAAGTTACAAAGGTGCAAAATTGATAAAGGTGCAGAATTTATTGCATGATAAATGTCATTACTCATTTGACTATTTATTATGCAATATTCTCTACAGTTTCAATTTGAGGGGCATACCTTTTTATGGTAGTTTCAACTCCTGCTTTTAAAGTCATTTGATTTACACTACAACCGATACAAGAACCTTCAAAACGCACTTTTACATGCTTTGCATCATCAATAGAAACCAATGAAATATCGCCTCCATCCGAATTTAAAAAAGGTCTGATTTCTTCTAAAGCTTTTTCGATATTTAAAGTCAATTCTTCGTGTGTCATATCTTTATTTTAATTTTCAGTCGCAGTTTTCAGTCGCAGTAAACAGCTTAAACTGTAAACTGAGACTGTAAACTGACCACTATTTTTTTACTGCAGAACACCCTGCCATTGTTGTTATTTTGATTGCCTCTGTTGGCGCAAGAGTTGAATTTCTATTTACTGTTTCTTGAACTACATTTCTAGCAATTTCTTCATATATTTTTTCTAAAGGTGATGCCGTTTGTAAAGCTGCTGGACGACCATAATCGCCAGCTTCACGAATGCTTTGCACCAAAGGCACTTCTCCTAAAAAGGGCACTTGCAAATCTTCTGCAAGATTTTTGGCACCTTCTTTTCCGAAGATATAATATTTGTTATTTGGCAATTCTTCTGGCGTGAAATAAGCCATATTTTCGATAATTCCTAAAACTGGAACATTGATAGCATCACTTTGGAACATTGAAACACCTTTTCGAGCATCGGCTAAAGCTACGTTTTGAGGCGTACTAACTACAACCGCACCTGTAATTGGCAGGGCTTGCATAATTGATAAATGAATATCGCCTGTTCCTGGTGGCAAATCGATTAACATGAAGTCTAATTGTCCCCAATCGGCATCAAAAATCATTTGATTTAATGCTTTAGAAGCCATTGGTCCCCGCCAAATAACGGCTTGACTTGGAGAAGTAAAAAATCCGATGGAAAGTAATTTTATTTCATAACTTTCAATTGGTTTCATTTTAGACTTTCCGTTCACTTCTATAGAAATTGGTTTTTCGTTTTCTACATCAAACATTATTGGCATACTCGGACCGTAAATATCGGCATCAAGAACTCCAACTTTGAATCCCATTTTAGCTAAACTAACCGCTAAATTGGCTGTTGTTGTAGATTTTCCAACACCCCCTTTTCCTGAAGCTACGGCAATAATATTGCTAATTCCTGGAATAGATTTTCCTTTGATTTCGTTTGGATTTTCTTTAGCTTCCACTTTGATATTTACTTTCACAACGGCATCTGGAGAGAATTGCTCGTGAATTAGTTTTTTAATATCGTCTTCAGCTCTTTTTTTGATGTGCATTGCAGGAGTTGAAAGCAATAAATCAACTACAACCTCATCGCCAAAAGTGATTACATTTTGAACCGCACCACTTTCTACCATATTTTTTCCTTCGCCAGCAATAGAAATGGTTTCTAAAGCTTTAAGGATTTCTTTTCTATCTAACTTCATTTTTATTTAAACTGAATATGAATTGCAAAGATAGTAAGAAGTTTAAAAGTATGATAGTAACAAGGTTTAAAGTTTTGTTATAATGAGATAGTTGGATTCTATCATGTTTTTTGAAATTATTTGTAAATTTTTGAAAAATTAGGAAATAATTGGAAATAAAATTAAGTTTGTTGCTACTACATTTTAAAAAATATGGGGCTAACTATTCATTATAAAGGAGAATTAAAAAACGCATCTGATTTAAAATCAATAATTGATGCTGTAAAAGATGTTGCAAAATCTGAAAAATGGGATTATTTTGTTTTTGAAGAACAATTTGAAAACAATTCTTTTTCTGAAACTATTGATAAAGAAAATCTTTTTGGAATAATGATTTCTCCTCCAAAATGTGATCCTCTTTGTATTTCTTTTTTATCTAACGGAAGAATGTGCGGAATTATCAATTTCAATTTATTGCAAAAAGAAGGAATAATTAATGACGATTTAATTTATACTGTTTTTTCTAAAACTCAATATTCAGGTTATGAAAATCATAAAAAACTAATATTGCTTTTAGATTATATCAGTAAAAAATATTTAGAAAATTTTGAATGTCATGATGATGGACTTTACTGGGAAACAAGAGACGAAAAATTGCTTAAAGAAACCTTTAAAAAATACACAAATTTAATGGATAGTTTTTCAAGCTCAATAGAAATGATTCCGATGAATGAAGATGAAAACATTGAAGATTATTTAATTAGAATGGCAGAAACTACAAACAAAAAAATTATAGACGAAGAGGAACTACCTAAATTAAGCATTGAAGAAGAAAATGAATTTAAAAGAATGAAATTATCATTGGAACACGATGCTCTTTTTCCGGAAAATATAAAATCAAATTTACCTCCAGAAATTGAAGGTCAATTTTTGGATTATGTGATGAACTTTGAAGAACAATATAAAAACGTAAAACGAATTACCGTTTATGAAAAAATTGGGCAACCAGATTTTAAACTTCAAAATAAATTGAATGATGAAGAAATTGAAATAGAATTAGAAAAAATTGAAACAATCATGAAAAATCACAATATTGCTTTAGGTTTAATTTGTGATTATGACAATAAAACTCGCTTAATTTATACCTTTATTACAGAAGAGCTTTTTAACCATGAAATTGACGATATAAATATTCCTGGCATGATCACTCATTTTACCTACGAAGAGTTTCATCCAAATAACGAATATGATATTGAGAATGCTTGTATAGATTTTATTAAAATGTTTTTAAATAAAAAAAATGATTTCTATGAAGAATTTCATTCAAAAGAAGCTACAAATCATGAAGCCTTAAACAATTTTAGAAGTTTGTTTAAAAAATTCAAAATCAAATACTACAAATTTGGAGAAATATTAATCAACGATGATAAAGCAAAAGCAACATTTAATATCGATTTTTGGGGAAAAATTAATGGTTCAGTAAATAAAATATATTATTCAGGTAATGGAGAAATGACTTTTAAACATGAATATGGATATTGGTATGTGCAAAATGTAAATTTACCAATAATGGATTAATCCCTTTTTGGTTCCCAAAAATGTCTTTCAAAATCTACAATTTGATTGTCAACCACTTCAATTCCTTCGTTTTCTAAAAGTTGTTGCATAAGATTTGTTCCATCGAAGTGATGTTTGCCAGAAAGTAATCCTTTTCTATTCACAACACGATGTGCTGGAACATCGTCGCGATGATGACTGGCGTTCATTGCCCAACCCACCATTCTGGCTGAACGTGCTGTACCTAATGCTTTGGCAATGGCACCATAAGAAGTTACCTTTCCTTCTGGAATTTGTTTTGCAATTGCATAAACGCGTTCAAAGAAATTTTCTTCCATTACAAATGATACATTATAACATTATATAAAGTTAACAAAGCTACAATTCCGGTTATGATTCCGATGATTTTGTTCATGTTTTTCATAAAATAATCGGTTTTAGATTTCATTTTATTGAAGAACAAAACGTATAAATAAAACACTGAAAAGGAACCTAAAACAACCCCAAATACCAAACTATATGTCGATATCGGATTGAAGGTAAAAATAGTATAGGAAGCTAATGTAACACTAACAAAAACATAATATGGAATTGGAAAAAAGTTAATTGCCGAAATCAACATTCCCATAAAAAAACGGCTTCTTTTACTTTTTAATTGTAATGAATCTTGCGATTTTAACTTAGGTTTTTTGGCAAAAAATAAAAAGTAAACAGATAAAATTGAAAAAATACCCAAACCAATTTCACGCAATAAAACCACAATTTCTTGGTGACTATTAATGTATTGTGCAAAAATGACAGAAATATACGTTTGAAAAAAAATGACAATTAAAGCTCCAAGAACAAAAACCATGGCGCGTTTTCTTCCATCAGTGAAATCTACTTTGGCTGCTGTCATATTAATTAATCCAGGTGGAAGAATTCCTATTACCGCTGCTATAAATCCCGATAAAAATGGAAGGATTACATTCATTGTATATTGTAAAAATGTATTTTGTATATTGTAAAACCTGGATAAAAACATTATACAATTTTACAGTTTACATTATACAATTCAAAAACTATCTAATTTTAAAACGAATATACGTAATTGCTTTGTTAATTTCCAAATATTGTTTTTCGTAAAATGTTTGAATTTCAGTTACTTCGCTTGAAGCTCCTTCATTTTTATACACATTATGATTGGCATATAAAACTTCGTGTCCTTCACCATGAAGCAATCCTAAAGTGTAGCCATGCATGAATTCAGAATCGGTTTTTAGATTGACAACACCATCCGATTTTAATATTCTTTTGTATAATTTCAAGAATTCTGAATTGGTCATTCTGTGTTTGGTACGTTTATATTTTATTTGTGGATCGGGAAATGTTATCCAAATTTCAGACACTTCACCATCGGCAAAAATATGATTGATAAGCTCTATTTGAGTTCTAACAAAAGCCACATTGTGCATTCCGTCATCAACAGCCGTTTTTGCACCTCGCCAAAATCTTGCTCCTTTAATGTCAATTCCTACAAAGTTTTTCTCTGGATAACGTGCTGCTAAACCAACCGAATATTCGCCTTTTCCGCAACCTAATTCTATTATTATTGGATGATCATTTTTAAAGAAATCTGAGTTCCATTTTCCTTTCAAAGGAAACTCATTTCCTACTACCTCTTCTCTGGTTGGTTGAAAAACGTTGTTGAATGTTTCGTTTTCCTTGAATCTTTTTAACTTATTTTTACTTCCCACGCTTGTATAAAATATTTTAGCAAAATTAAGGAATTAATATCCAACACAAATAAAGTTTTGATAATGTTTATGTAACCTTAACAATACAGTTGTTCACTTATTTTTGTAGAAACTATTTATTTTGAAGAAAAGAAAAGTTGAAGTTGTAGTTATTTCTGATGTTCATTTAGGAACTTTTGGTTGCCATGCCAAAGAATTATTGCAATATTTATCTGAAATTAAGCCCAAAATACTCATTCTAAATGGCGATATTATTGATATTTGGCAATTTAGAAAGTCTTATTTTCCGGCAAGTCATTTGAAAGTAATAAAGAAAATCATTTCATTAAGTTCAAAAGGTACCAAGGTGTATTATTTGACAGGAAATCACGACGAATTTTTAAGAAAATTTACTGATTTGCATTTAGGGAATTTAAGTTTGCTTAATAAATTAGTATTAAATTTAGATGGAAAAAAAGCATGGATTTTTCATGGCGATGTATTTGATGCGTCTATAAATCATGCCAAATGGTTAGCCAAATTGGGCGGATGGGGATATGACCTTCTGATTTTAATCAATCGTTTTCTGAACTGGATTTTGGCTCAAATGAATAAAGAACCTTATTCATTATCGAAGAAAATTAAAAACAATGTGAAATCGGCTGTGAAATTTATCACTAACTTTGAAACAGTTTGCACCGATTTGGCTATTGAAAATAAGTATGATTATGTAATTTGCGGCCACATTCACGAACCAAAAATCGAACACATTACAACCGAAAAAGGAAAGACAATCTATTTGAATTCAGGCGATTGGATTGAAAATTTAACAGCTTTAGAATACTATAACAAAAAGTGGAAACTATACCAGCATGCTCCAAGTGATATTGTTAGTGAAGAAGAACAATTTGAATATGAAAACCAACTTGCAGAACAATTTATCACGTTATTAAAAAACTAAAAATGACTAAAAATATTCTCGTTGCACCGCTAAATTGGGGTTTAGGTCATGCTACTCGATGTATACCTATTATCAGGGAATTAGAAAAAAGTGGTTTTACACCAATCATTGCTTCAGATGGTGTTGCTTTAGCTTTATTGAAAAAAGAATTTCCGCATTTAACAGCCCTAGAGTTACCTTCTTACCAAATTGAATATGCTAAAAAAGGTGAGAACTTTAAATGGAAATTGATAAAAAATAGTCCAAAAACAATTAATGCTATTTTATCTGAAAAGCAATTAGTAAAAAAATGGATTAAGGAATATGATTTAAAAGGAATTATTTCAGACAATCGATTGGGTGTTCATTCTAAAAAAGTTCCTTCGGTGTTTATAACGCATCAATTAACTGTTTTATCTGGAAAAACCACTTGGATATCTAGTAAATTACATCAATTTTTTATTAAAAAATTTGATGAATGTTGGGTTCCTGATATGGAGAAAGCTCCAAATTTGACTGGAAAATTGGGGCATTTAAAAAACTCCAATTTAAACATAAAATATATTGGTGTTTTGAGCAGATTAGAAAAGAAAGTCCTAGAAAAAAAATACGACATTATGGTTCTGCTTTCTGGTCCTGAACCCCAACGAACAATTTTAGAAGAAAAACTAATTGAAGAACTTAAAGACAACAAAGAAAAAGTAGTTTTTATAAAAGGAAAAGTAGAAAAAGAGCAAAAAACTAAGCAAATTGGCAATGTTACTTTTTACAATTTTATGCAATCAGAAGAATTGGAAAAGACTTTTAACGAAAGTGAAATGGTGCTTTGTAGGTCGGGATACACAACGGTTATGGATTTGTGTAAATTACAAAAAAAAGCTTTTTTTATTCCAACTCCTGGTCAATTTGAACAAGAATATTTAGCAAAAAAATATAAACATGAAGGTTTGGTTCCTTACAGTAAACAAGATAAATTTGTTATTGCCGATATTCTTACTGTGCCACTTTATAAAGGTTTACCCTCCCTACCAACAGAAATCAATTGGAAGCAATTATTTTTGCTTTTCGAGCGTGAAGGAGAATTCTGATCCTTTACCGAATTCGCTTTCTATATAGATTTTTTCGTTGTGGCCTTCAATAATGTGTTTTACAATAGAAAGTCCGAGACCAGAACCACCTTCACTTCTTGCACCACTTTTGTTAACCCTAAAGAAGCGTTCAAAAAGTCTTGGAATATGTTGTTGTTCAATTCCTTCGCCGTTGTCTCTAACACGAACTATGATTTTATTTTTAACTAAATCTTCAATAGTAACTTCAGTGGTACCGTTTTCTTTTCCGTATTTTATGGAATTCATTATCAAATTAGTAAGCAATTGTTGAATTTTTTCTTGATCGGCAAAAACAATTATTGGCTTATTATATTTTCTGTCAAACATCAAGATAATATTCTTTTTATCGGCTTGCATTTCAAGTAAATCAAAAACATTTTGAATCAATTCAACAATATTAAATTCAGAAAATTCTAAATTCAAATCACCCATTTCGAGCTTAGAAATCATATCTAAATCTTCTACAATATAAATCAGTCGTTCTACACCTTTTTCGGCTCTTTCAAGATATTTTTTTCTTAAATCTTTATCTTTCATAGCGCCATCAAGCAAAGTAGAAAGATATCCTTGTACGGTAAATAAAGGTGTTTTTAGCTCATGAGACACATTGCCTATAAACTCTCGACGGTATTCTTCACGTACTTTTAGATTTTCGATTTCTATTTTTTTATCGGTGGCAAATTTCTTCACTTCTTTGGTTAAAGTTGCCATATCTGTAGTAATAGATTGACTTCTAAGCGTTGTTGAATCTAGCAAGGAAACATCATCGTATATTTTTTTTACACGTCGATAGATAAAATGTTCAACACGATATTGTAATACAAAAAAGGAAAAAATAGCTATACCTAGAGCAAATGCAAAACAAAATTGCCAAGAAAATGTAGCAAATAAAACCAACAATACGCCAACTAAACAAGTTGAAAAAAGTGTAATATATAAAGTTGATATTACGGCAAATCGATATGTTTTTTTGAAATTTAAAGGCATTAAAAAGATGGAAGTTAGATGATGGAAGTTGGAAGTTTTACTTTGCTTTTACAAATACATAATATTCAAATAAACAGTACAGTTTTATTTTAATTTTTGTTGCTATTATACATTTATACAATATACAAAAAAAAATTAAGCTTCAAATTTATAACCAACACCTTTGATGGTTTTAAATAAATCTTCACCAATTTTTTCGCGTAGTTTTCTAATGTGAACATCAATCGTTCTTCCGCCAACAATAACTTCGTTGCCCCAAACTTTATCAAGAATTTCTTCACGTTTAAATACTTTTCCCGGTTTTGATGCCAGCAAATAGAATAATTCAAATTCTTTTCTAGGAAGAACAATTTCTCGTCCGCCCATAACTATTTTATATTCTTCGCGATTAATTTCAATGCCGCCAACATTTAGGTTTTCGCTTGAAGTAGTTTCGTCTTTTAATCTTCTCAATAAAGCTTTTACTTTACTTACCAATAATTTTGGTTTGATAGGTTTAGCAATATAATCGTCTGCTCCAGCATCAAATCCGGCAACTTGAGAATAATCTTCACTTCTTGCAGTTAAAAATGTTATAATGATATTACTCAATTCAGGAATTTTTCTAATGTTTTCACAAGCTTCCATTCCGTCCATTTCTGGCATCATTACATCCATAATGATGAGTTGTGGACGCTCTTTCTTTGCCACCGCAATGGCTTCTTTTCCATTTGAAGCAGTTACAATTTTATAACCTTCTTGAGTCAAGTTATAGCCTACAATCTCTAGGATATCTTGTTCATCATCAACTAATAAAATTTTTATGTCTTTTTTCTTCATAATGCAAAAGTTAGGTTGTTTCGCGATTGTAAATATAGCATTTTATCAGTAATTATATCTTATAAAAAATGAGTTAACAGTAATTTAATCTGTTAAC
>JAIFLT010000188.1 GCA_020048955.1 Flavobacterium sp. | reverse complement strand
AAGTATTTGTAGGGTTTACAGGCGCTATTACAGCATTTATACATTCATCATTTGCAATTAATGTAGTAAATGCTCTAACATTTGACCATAAACTTATGTCTGATGTACTACAAATGGAACGAACATAAACAATATATGGAGTACCTGAACTTAATCCTGTTGCTATATATGGATTAGTTGTTGTAATAATACCTATAGAACCAGCAGTTGGTGGCGGAGAACCAGCAGGTAAAATTAATACCTCCCAAGTTGTAGCTGTTCCAATCTCAGTCCAAGAAATTGTAGCACCAGTTTGCGTAATACCTGAAACAACAACTGCTGTTGGTTTAGGACAAGTTGGTATAGGTGCACAAGTTACATTTGCAACCCAACCTGCTCTTGTAACAGATGCATCACTTCTAAATCTAAATGTTAAACAGCCATTAGCACTTGATGCGGTGAAAGGACCAGGTAAATTAGCTCCTGTTAAGTTACCCCAATAAGATCCTGGTAAACCTCCAGGAACATTTCCTGCTGGGTTTGCACTCGCTAATTGAGGAGCTGCAATTGAATTTCCATCAAAAACATACAATCCATCCCAAGTAGCCTCTGTATCAAAGAAAGTAAACGTAACTGTTACTTGATCTGTTGGTATTGTTGGACAAATAGTAACGGTATCATCTGTTCCATCAGCATAGTTAGCTGTTGCACCTGCTGGATCTGTAAATATTCCTCCACACACTGGTGGTGCAATTTGAGTTGTTATGACACTTGGGCCTACCCAATTACTTAAATCATTTCCAGGGCATACAGCTCTAACATATAAATCATAACATGTATCTGGTGTTAATCCTGTAAAAACATGTGGATTTGTAGTGGTGGTTATAAAAGTGGTTGTAGATGCATTTGGAGCAGGAGATCCACAAGGCAACGCTATAACATGCCATGTAGTTGCAGTATTTGGATTGACCCAAGACAAAGTAGCAGAGTTTGAAGTTACTACAGATGTTGTTAAAGTATTTGGATTTGGACATGTTGGAGGTGGAGCACAAGTTACATTGGCTGCCCATCCGGGATTATTAATTAAATTATCACTTCTAAATCTGAAAGTTAAACAACCATCAGGAGCTGTTGATGTAAATGGACCTGGTAAATTAGCTCCTGTTAGGTTACCCCAATAAGAACCTGCTAAACCTCCTGGTACATTTCCAGCTCCATTAGCACTAGCTATTTGTGGAGAAGTAATTGCATTTCCATTGAATACATATAGTCCGTCCCATGTTGCCTCAGTGTTAAAAGTCGTAAATGTTACAGTTACAACTTCTCCAGGAACTGTTGGACAAATTGTCACAGTTGAGTCTAAATTATCAGCATAATTTGCGGCTACTCCACCTGGATCACTAAATATTCCTCCACAAGCTGGTGGTGTTATTGTTGTTGTAATTTCCACTGGACCAGACCAAGTACTTAAACAAGCACTTCTAACATAAACATTGTAACAAGTTTCTCCTGTTAATCCTGTTAATGGATAAGGATTTGTGTTTGCAGTAACCCATCCTGTTGATGCCGCTGTTGGAGCAGGAGATCCACAAGGTAAAGCTAATACATGCCATTGAGTTTCGGTGCCTGCAGCTGTCCAAGCAATATTGGCTGAACTAGATAAAACGGTGTTTGCTGTTACAGAAAAAGGCGCCGGACATACTGGAGGCGCTGCACAAGTTACATTTGCAACCCATCCTGCAGCATTAGTAGTAGCGTTACTTCTAAATCTAAATGTTAAACAGCCATCTGCGCTTGATGAGGTAAATGTTCCCGGATTGGTTGTTCCCCAATAAGAACCTGCTAAACCTCCAGGAACTGTTCCTGCAGGGTTACCACTTAAAAATTGAGGTGAGGCAACCGAGTTACCATTAAATATATATAATCCATCATTACTAGCTTGCGTATTGAAAGAAGTAAAAGTTACCGTTACCACTTCTCCTGGTGTTGAGGGACAAATAACTACTGTCGAATCTAAATTATCAGCATAATTCGCAGCAGCTCCACCTGTATCTGTAAATGTTCCTCCACAGGCTGGTGGTGGTACCAATGTGTTAAAAACAAAAGGTCCAGACCAAGCACTAAAAGTGCCATTACCACAATCTGCTCTTACCCAATATTGATAAGCTGTATCAGGATTTAAACCTGAAATAGGATTAGTTGTATTAGAAATTGTTGGAGTACCTGCTCCTGTTGGAATTAGTGCACCCGAAGCTTGCACAACATATTCCCATGAAGTTGCTCCACCTGGATTATTCCATGATAAGTTTCCTCCATTTAAAGTAATACCAGTTACGTCTAAGTTTGTTGGTTGAGCACAATTTAATTGTTGAATAACCAAGTTGTAAGCATACGTTTGAGCTGCAGTTGTACCAGAAAGCACAATAATATATTGTTGCCCAGCTGTTACGTTTAAACTTGGTATTGTTCTTATAGTATTGGTTGTGTTGGCTACACCTGCTATACAAGTAGCTCCAACATTAGCACAACCTTGATATACAAAAATTGAAGAACTATTGGAACCTGGAGTCATAGCGATACTAATTGCTCCTGTGGTAGTTGGTGTGTAGGAATAAAATACGTCATTACCAGTCATGTAATTTGTAGTTGAACCACAGGATGTTCCTTGATTAGTATCTGTTGTATCTCCATAATTACCAGTATTATCATTTGTGCTGTAAGGTAGGGTTGTGACCGTAATTGGAGCTACACATGATAAACCGGGTGTTGTGGTTGCAAAATTAAATGGACCTACCCAGTTACTTGAACCATCAGCGCATAAAGATCTGACATAATAAACATAGGCAGTTCCTGGATTTAGTCCTGTAGCTACATAAGGAAGTGGTCCGCTATATGTTACTCCAGCTCCAGTTTGAGCAGTATTTGTAACTTCAATTTCCCATGAGGTTGAACCACTTGGGTTTGACCAATTTAGATTTGCTGAAGTTTGCGTAATTCCGGTTGCAGATAAATTTGTTGGTTCTAGACATCTTTGAACCAAACTCACTCTATCAATCAACCAACGGTCACCTCCTAAGCCTGATGTTGGCTGATTATAACGCATTACAAAAGCGATGTGAACTTGATGTCCAATAAAAGCAGAAAGGTCTACAACTTTTTCCTCATAAATATTATAAGTTGCATTAAGGGTTGCTTCTGTCCACTGAGCAGGTGTATTAATATAATTAGCAATATTTGTTTGACTTCCGGCGCCTTGAATGGTTTGGTCAAAAACCTTGATTAAATATTCTGTACCATTTGGTCCGCTGATAGTAGATCTTGTCCAAAAACGTAATTGACCATTTGCCGGAACTGTTACTAGCGGCGTTGCTAAATAATCTTCAGAAGTATTTCCTTGATTAATGTTTTCTCGGTCCATGTAGGCGGCATTTACACCTTGATAAACATTTGCCGCAGCAGTGTTTATGGTCCATCTTTTCGTTAGACCAACACCGTTATCAAAAA
Source organism: Flavobacterium sp. (assembly GCA_020048955.1). GTDB lineage: Bacteria > Bacteroidota > Bacteroidia > Flavobacteriales > Flavobacteriaceae > Flavobacterium. Next base: position 7,331 of record JAIFLT010000188.1, on the reverse strand, counting down.
CAGCCCATTGATTTCCGGTTGCTCCTGTTCCCAAAGTCCATGGACTTGGAGTAGTTGGCGAAGGCAAGTCGGCACCTGTAGTGCCTTCAAATCCCTCAGATCCTGGAGTAGGAAACTGTGAATAACCAACTATTGTAAACAATAAAGCAACAATTAGTAAAGTAATTTTCTTCATAAACGTAGTAATTTAGGTTAATTGTAATTATGTATTTGTTTGGTTTTAATCTCCAAATTTAACAAAATTTATAAATAAAGCTATAAAAATGGAGTTTTTAACTAAATTAAATTGTTAAAAAAAATTCGTGTTGCAGATTGTCGGTTTTTTATGCATTTTGTCTATTTTTGCAATAGAAAAGAAAATTATGTTAGAAAAAGAAAAAATAGATTTTGAAAAAACGGTCATCGTCGGAATTGTAACTCAAAATCAAAATGAGGAAAAACTTGTTGAATATCTAGACGAACTAGAGTTTTTAACTTATACTGCTGGTGGTGAAGTTGTAAAAAGATTTTGGCAAAAAATGGACAAACCCAATCCAAAGACATTTCTAGGCACAGGAAAAATGGATGAAATTCACCTTTATGTAAAAGAGCAAGAGATATCTACCGTAATTTTTGATGATGAATTATCTCCATCACAACAAAAAAATATTTCAAAAATTTTAGATTGTAAAGTTCTAGACAGGACTAACCTTATCTTAGATATTTTTGCTCAACGCGCTGAAACATCTTATGCTAGAACACAAGTAGAATTGGCTCAATGTCAATATTTACTTCCACGACTTTCTGGAATGTGGACACACCTTGAAAGACAAAAAGGAGGTATTGGTCTTCGTGGTCCTGGAGAGACAGAAATTGAAACCGATAGACGAATTGTTAGAGATAGAATTGCTTTATTGAAAGATAAAATTAAAACTATAGATAAACAAATGTCTGTTCAAAGAAGTAATCGTGGAGCAATGGTAAGAGTTGCTTTGGTTGGATATACAAATGTTGGAAAATCTACTTTAATGAATGCCGTTGGAAAAAGCGATGTATTTGTTGAAAATAAATTATTTGCAACTTTAGATACCACAGTTAGAAAAGTTGTGATTAAAAATTTACCTTTCTTATTATCTGATACTGTGGGATTTATTAGAAAACTACCTACACAATTAGTTGAATCATTTAAGAGTACTCTTGACGAAGTTAGAGAGGCTGATTTATTACTTCATGTAGTAGATATTTCTCATCAAGATTTTGAAGATCATATTGCATCTGTAAATCAGATTTTAATGGATATTAAGAGTAATGATAAACCAACCATAATGGTTTTCAATAAAATAGATGCTTATAAACATCTTGTCATTGAGGAAGATGATTTAATGACCGAGAGAACAACTAAACATTATACTTTAGAAGAATGGAAACAAACTTGGATGAGTACTGTTGGCGAAAATAATGCTTTATTTATTTCGGCAACAGAAAAAGAAAACTTTGAACAATTTAGAGAAATTATTTATGAAGCTGTAAGAAAAATTCACATAACTAGATTTCCATATAATAAATTTTTGTATCCAGATTATAAAGATGCCGTTGAGAAAGAAGATTAAAAAAATTAGACATTTATTTTAAAGTTTTTTTGATTTCTATATATTGTTGTCTGATTAAAATTATAAAAAAACTAAAATTCCCAACAAATATAGTCCCTACAGGACATTAGAAGAAGGCTAACTTGTTTTTGGTTACCAAGATTTAGCTCCTAACGGAGCATCCCTCTAAGAAGCTAAACATTTAGTAACGAGAATATTGTGTATCAATATTTGTCCATTGGAAACGATATGCGTATTTTATGGCACATCAATAACTTCTATGCCATAACATCTTGAAATCAAGATTCAAATATAACATCAAAGGGCGTTTTTATTGTGCTAAAACAAAACAATGAAGTACTATAATAACGAAGTGTTTTAAACTACTTTTTCTTATATAGTGGCACAGCCGAACACGCTTCGCCATACATAATACTTTTTGCAACTCGCTGAAGTTGTTGAATTGCAATGATGTAAGCGCTTTCGGGAACTGGTTTTTTAGAACAACCTTTTAAAACAACAGGCTTATCTTGATATATAGAATAATCAATATCTGCCAAAATCTCTTGATATATTAGCGTATCTAAATCAGATAAATTACCCAAAACAACTTTCTTTGCTATAGGCGAAACATAAACTGTAACCAAAATACTTGCCCAACCCGGAATTATAGCATCTGTAGAACAGTTAATTGCAACCAAATGATTTTGATATTGTGACCAATTATGATTTTTTAATGCTTCGCGAAAGTCTTTTTCTTTCAAAAGAAATCCTTCATAAAGCCATTGCGAAATATCTATTTGTGTTCGAACTCCATTTGGATAATAATCCTCCAAATCGAATACTTCGAGAACAGAATTGGCAACTTTGTTTATTATTTCGTCCATTTTATTAGTGTTCAGTCGCAGTTTTCAGTCACAGTTTTCAGCAAACTGCAACTGAAAACTTATTAAAGCATTCCCAGTTCTAACTTTGCTTCTTCACTCATTAAATCTTTGCTCCATGGCGGATCAAAAGTAATTTCTACTTCGCAGGATTTAACGGTTTCAATTTTTTGGATTTTTTCTTCCACTTCACGCGGCAAAGTTTCTGCAACTGGACAATTGGGAGAGGTTAAAGTCATCAATACTTTTACTTCATTATCCTCATTAATCATCACATCATAAATCAAACCCAACTCATAGATATCAACAGGAATTTCTGGGTCATAAATTCCTTTTAAAACCTTTACAACATTCTCTCCTAAATTAATTTCATCTTTAAATTCTTCCATTTATGCTGAATTTATTTCAGCATTACTGCTGAAGTTTATTATTATAATTTTATTTATTGTTTTACATTAAATGCCAAAGCATACATTTTTATTTGTTTAATCATTGATACCAAACCATTGGCTCGAGTTGGAGAGAGATGCTCTTTCAATCCTATTTCGTCTATAAAGTTGGTATTTGCCTCTAAAATATCAGCTGCTTTTTGATTGGAAAAAGCCCTAATTAATAGTGCAACTATTCCTTTGGTTAAAATAGCATCACTATCTGCTGTAAAAACTATTTTATCTTCGTTTTGTTCTGCATGAACCCAAACTTTAGATTGACATCCTTTTATTATATTGTCTTCATTTTTGTACTGTTCATCAATTAATGGTAATGCTTTCCCTAAATCTATAATATACTCATAACGTTGCATCCAATCATCAAACATCGAAAATTCATCAACAATAGTATCTTGTATTTCTTGTATTGTCATAGTATATTGCATTTACTTGAACTGAAATAATTTCAGTATTTATTAAAATATATTTATTCTTCTTTAACCAAAGAAACCAATTTATTTACAAACTTTTCAATTTCAATAGGTGGATAACCATGGTCGAAATTTTTGGTTTTATATTCTTTTTCTTGATATTTTACTTTTAACTCCGCAATGGCGGCACCATCATAAACTCTTTTTTGAGTTGGATCTTTATATGATGACAAACTATCAAGTTCTATTTTTTCAAAATACGCCACCATTTTTTTCCAATCTGCCTCCGAAATTTTTGTAGTAACTCCTTTATCGGCTGAGTCTCTTTCTCTAGAAACAGAAATTTCTTGGTTTTGTATGGTTATTTTTTGATAAAAACCACGTGTATTAGCTGTGTAAACAATTTTTACATTAGCAATATCGTTTTTTGCTTCTTGTGAACATCCTTTTGCCATGAAAATGGTTAAAACGAATAATGTAAATACTTTCATAATTGAGTGTCTAAGTTAGCATCATCTTAGCCTTTTTAACAGCTTCAACAAAGATATCAATTTCTTCATTAGTATTGTAAAAAGCAAAACTAGCTCTAATTGTTCCTGGAATATTGAAGAAATCCATTATCGGTTGTGCACAATGATGCCCTGTTCTTACTGCTATTCCTAATTTATCTATTATCGTGCCAATATCATACGGATGGATTTCGCCAATATTAAACGAAATTACCGAAGTTTTAGCTTCAGCCGTTCCATAAATTTTTAATCCTTCTATTTCTAAAAGCTTTTCTGTTCCGTATTCTAACAATTCTTGTTCATAGGCAGCAATATTTTCAAAACCTATTTCATTCATGTAATCAATGGCGGTTCCAAGAACAATTCCGCCTTCAATATTAGGTGTTCCTGCTTCAAATTTATGGGGTAAATCGGCATATGTTGTTTTCTCAAAAGAAACCGTAGCTATCATTTCGCCACCACCTTGATAGGGAGGTAATTTTCTTAGCCATTCTTCTTTTCCATATAAAATTCCTACGCCTGTTGGTCCGCAAATTTTATGTCCCGAAAACACATAAAAATCACAATCTAAAACTTGAACATCTGGTTTTAAATGCGGTGTTGCTTGCGCGCCATCAATCAAAATTGCAGCTCCTACTTCATGCGCTTTTTTTATCATATATTCAATAGGATTAATCGTTCCTAAGGCGTTTGAAATATGATTTACAGTTACAATTTTGGTTTTTTCAGAAAGCAATTTGTCAAAATCAGACATAATTAATTCACCATTTTTATTCATAGGAATTACTTTCAAAACAGCTCCGGTTCTTTCACACAACATTTGCCAAGGTACAATATTGCTATGATGTTCTAAAGCAGAAACCAAAACCTCATCGCCAGTTTTTAAAATAGACGCAAACCCATTCGCCACAGCATTTATAGCGTGAGTAGTTCCTGAAGTGAAAATTACTTCGTATGGAAATTTAGCGTTGATATGATTTTGAATTTTACCACGAGAAATTTCATAGGCATCGGTAGCTAACTGACTTAATGTGTGAACGCCACGATGAATATTAGCATTTATTTCTTCATAATATTTTGAAATCGCATCAATAACCGCTTTTGGTTTTTGGGATGTTGCTCCATTATCGAAATAAACTAGCGGTTTTCCATTGACTTTTTGCGAAAGAATAGGGAAATCAGCACGTATTTTATTTATATCTAACATTTGTTTATTTAGAATTTTTCTAAATACAAAAGTAATAAAATTGAAACTGATTTTTACCAAACAGATGTTAATAAAATCATAGTTTTATAAATGATAAATTTCATTATGATTATTGATTTCATTTTTAATTTATAAATTGCATCAAAATATATATACAATGAAAAAAATCTTTAAAATAGTTGCGGTGCTACTAGTTTTAGTTTTGGTTTATCTTCGAATAGAAATTTATCCTCAGCTTGATTTAATCTCGGGTTTCTCTGCAAAAAGTGTTGCTTCTGGACATTTTTTGGATAATCGTTCACTCGAAACCATTCAACAAGGCGATAATGACATTGACAAAATAGATTGGGCAACCAATGAAATTAATGAAACAGAGCAATTGGTCATCTCAAAAGTGTATGGATTTAAAGAACGAAAAGCCATCTACCGTGAAGGTTTAGGTGCCACATTAATCAATGATGATTTTGATGTTAGAAAACCCTATTTGGTTCCCAAAAGGACTAAAATTAATACTAATTTACCTTTTCCTTATGGAAATAATGAAGCAAAAGACACTGTTTTTTCAAATATTGATTATGTCAAATTAAATGCTGTTATTGAGAATGCTTTCGATAAAAAAGGTCAAAAAGACAAGCGAACACGCTCTGTAATTGTAATTTATAAAGACAAAATCATCGCCGAAAAATATGCAGAAGGATTTGATAAAAACTCTAAAATTCTCGGTTGGTCGATGACAAAAAGTATAACTGGAACGATGTTTGGTATTTTGCAAAAACAAGGCAAATTCAATATTATGAAACTAGCGCCAATTGAGCAATGGGCGACCGATAAACGAGCTAAAATCACTACAAATGATTTACTTCACATGAATTCAGGGTTGGAATGGGAAGAAGACTATGGTAAAATTTCGGATGTAACTAAAATGCTTTTTATTGAAAAAGATATGACCCAATCACAAATCAATAAACCACTCATTGGAAAACCGAATAACACTTGGAATTACTCTTCTGGAACTACCAATTTATTAAGCGGAATTTTGAGAAAACAATTCAAAACGCATCAAGAGTATTTAGATTTTTGGTACAGTAGTTTATTGGATAAAATCGGCATGTATTCTGCAATTGTTGAAGTTGACATGGCTGGAAATTTTGTGGGTTCGTCTTATGGCTGGGCAACCACACATGATTGGGCTAAATTTGGCTTATTGTATTTACACAAAGGCAATTGGAATGGCGAACAAATCTTTGATGAAAGTTGGGCAAAATACGTTGCCACACCAACCAATACTTCTAACGGAAATTATGGCGCACAATTTTGGTTAAACGCTGGCGGAAGATTTCCAAATGCTCCAAAAGATATGTTTTACGCCAGTGGTTATCAAGGACAAATGGTAGCGATTTTCCCAAGTCATGATTTAGTTATTGTTCGAATGGGGTTAAGCGAAGAATTTGATTTTAATGGTTTGTTAAGTGGGGTTGTGGGGAGTTTTAAGAAGTAATTATATTAGTTACTCACGTTACGCAAAAATAGAATAAAATTTCATAGTTTTAACATTTGAATTGTTGATAACTTTTAGAGTACTAATTTATGGAAAATTTCGTAGATTTATACAGCGATTATTTGATATGTTCTACCTCTTATACTACAGCTACTGGTATGGCTACCATGTTAAATATAAATCACGACAAAATTACTCGTGAATTGAGTAATGGTAATTATGACAGTAAATTTTTATGGCAACGAGTAAAACCTTATGTTCAAGAGCTCACACAATCGAAAGATATTATAACATTAAGTTTTGACGATTCTATTGAAGAAAAAAAATATACTGATGATAGTGAACTAAATTGTTGGCATTATGACCATACTTTTGGAAGGTCAATAAAAGGAGTTAATTTTTTGAGTGCTTTAGTAGAAGTTGGAGGAATGCGTTTGCCATGTTCGGTTGAGTTTGTAAAGAAAGACCTTTGGGTAATAGATGCTAAAACAGGTAAAAAAAAGCGTAAAGCTAGCGTTACAAAAAATGAACTTTTTAGAAAAATGCTTATAGATTGTAATAGTAAGCTTCACTTTGATTATGTTTTGTCGGATAGTTGGTTTTCGTCCGTTGAGAATATGGCTTGTTGTAAAATAGAATTAAAAAGAGATTTTATAATGGCTTTAAAAAGTAATAGGAAAGTAGCATTATCAAAGCAAGATAAAGAGCATAAGAAATACATAAGTATTGAAACACTACAGCCGGGACAGCAGACCGTGGAGATTTGGCTCGAAGAACTAGATTTTCCGCTGTTGCTTACAAAGCAA
>JAIFLT010000083.1 GCA_020048955.1 Flavobacterium sp. | reverse complement strand
TCTAAAACACTGTTTTCAGCATTTGCAAATTCGTTCCAACGATAGCTATCTGCTTGTGGTTCATTGATATAAGAACCATCAACGATGTATTTAAATTCAAATGAATTATCTTTAGGTAACTCGAAAGCCGCTTTGAACGTTCCGTTTTTTAACTTAGATAATGCTCCTTCTGATGGATTCCAATTATTGAAATCTCCAACTACGGCAGCTGTATTGGCTTCTTTTGCTTCAAGAGAAAAAGTAACTTTACAAACTGGTTTTGTTTTTATAAATTGTTTCTTAATTGCCATAAGTATTTCATTTATAGATTAATGTAGCAAAGTAAAGAAATAAAAATATAGATTTTACATCAATTGAACGAATTATTATTTTATCAAAATTGATCAAAAAAACAAGCTCCATTCTTATTTTTTAAGCATTTAAATTTTGAAATTAAAATAAGAAAACGTTTTCTTAATAAATTATATCCATTCACCGTTTTTATAATTTCAAAAAAAATTGTACCTTTAATTCAAATTTTCGACAGATGAACACCGAACAACACGAAATGTATGAATATGCCCGAAGAAGAATAAAACAAAAAAAAGGTTTATATTTTCACTTTGTATTATTTTTTATTGGAAGCATTTTTATATTTGCATTGAATAAATGGATGAATGTCGAAGAACCAACAAATTGGTATATTTGGGTTATAACAGCATGGGTTTTCCTATTTATTTTACATTTTATTAAAGTCTTCATAACCGATAGTTTTATGAATAAAAATTGGGAACGAGAACAGATTAATCGTTTGATGATCATGCAAGAAAAAAAAATAGAACAACTTAAAAACGAAGTTGAAAATAAAAAAATTGTTTAATGATAACTCTCATAGCAGCTGCGGCTGAAAATAATGCTTTAGGAAAAGACAATAAATTAGTTTGGCACCTACCTAACGACTTTAAACGTTTCAAACAAATAACTTCTGGTCATTACATTATTATGGGAAGAAAAACATTTGAAAGTTTTCCTAATCCATTACCAAATAGAACTCACATCATCATTACAAGACAAAAAAACTACAAAATAGAAGGTTGTCACGTAGTAAATTCTATTGAAAAAGCAATTGAAATTAGCCCAAAAGACGAAGAAGTTTTTATAATTGGCGGTGCCGAAATCTACAACCAGTCTATAGATTTTGCTGACAAAATTGAACTTACAAGAGTGCATGCCAATTTTGATGCCGATGCCTATTTTCCAGAAATCAATCGCAATCAATGGGAATTAATTTTTGAAGAACAACATGCTAAAGACGAAAAACATAATTTTGACTTTACCTTTCAAACTTTTGTAAAAAAGTAATAGGTTTATTAAGATACTTTTAGTCCCGAAATTTCGGAATTGTTTTTGATGTTTTGACTTTAATTATTTGTACTTTTGCACCCTAAAAATGCCAAAAAATGCCAAAAAATGTTACTCCATATAAAGATTCTACCTTAGGAAAAAAAGAACAAGTTACTCAAATGTTCGATACCATTTCAGGAAATTATGATGGTTTAAACCGTGTGATTTCTTTTGGAATTGATGTAAAATGGCGTAAGAAAGTTTTAGCGCTTGTAAGTGCCAAAAACCCTGAAAACATTTTAGACATTGCCACAGGAACCGGCGATTTGGCTCTATTAATGACCAAAACTAAAGCCAAAAAAATTATTGGATTAGACATTTCTGCCGGAATGCTTGAAGTAGGAAAAAAGAAAATTGCCGAAAAAAAATTAGAACACATTATAGATATGGTACTAGGTGATTCTGAAAATATGCCTTTTCCAGACAATCACTTTGATGCCATAACGGTTTCGTTCGGAATTAGAAATTTTGAAACACTAGAAAAAGGACTATCCGAAATCTTGAGAGTATTGAAACCACAAGGTATTTTTGTTGTTTTAGAAACTTCTGTTCCAGAAAAAACACCTTTCAAACAAGGATATCATTTTTATACTAAAAATATTTTACCTATCATTGGAAAAATTTTATCAAAGGACAATGTTGCTTATGGATATTTATCAGAATCGGCTTCAGTTTTTCCTTATGGCGAAACCTTAAACAATATTTTGAGAAAAATTGGGTTTATAGATGTAGTTGCTCTGCCACAAACTTTTGGCGTTGCAACCATTTATAAAGCATCAAAAAAATAAAATAGGTACGCTTGATTAAGTTCAAGCCAAATTAAAATGAAGAAACTACTTTATATTATATTAGTATTATTTAGCATTACGACCCATTCGCAATCTAAAGGAATTTTTTCTAAAGACCCCATTTTAAACTTAGAAAACTTTGATAAACAACGAGTTCATTGGGGTTACTTTTTAGGTTTTAATATCTATGATTTTAAAATTGATTATTTAGACACGCCAGATGTAGATATTGCGGTAAAGAGAAATACGGGTTTTAATGTTGGTGTTGTAGGAAACCTTAGACTTCATGAATATATAGATTTGAGATTTGAACCAGGTCTTTATTACTCTCAAAGAAATTTAACCTATTCAGGTTTTACCAAAAAACTTGATGCCGAGAGAGAAGTAAGATCAACTTATATTGATTTTCCTTTATTGGTTAAATTTTCTTCATTGAGAACCGGAAATGTAAGACCATTTCTTGTTGGAGGCGTTTCGGCAACTTTAAATCTTGCCAGCAATTCAAAATCAATAGACGATAACTACCAACAGCGTTTTAGAGTAAAACCTTGGACACAAAACTATCAAATTGGTTTTGGAATTGATTTATATTTAGAATATTTCAAGTTTTCTCCATCAATACGAGGAGTTTTTGGCTTGAATGACGAACTAATTCGCGACAACAACCCAAACAGTCCTTGGACAGGAAACATCAAATCGATGCAGTCGCGTGGTATTTTTGTGAATTTTACTTTTCACTAAGAATTTATTGTTCGATATTATCAAATATAAATAGTTCAAAAACTGGTACTTCTAATGCTTTTGCAATTTCGTAAATTGTGCTAATTGATGTACTAATTTTTCCTAATTCAATCCTACTTATTTGTGAATACTCAACATTTATAGTATATGCGAGGTTTTGCATAGAAATATTTTTGCTCATTCTAATTCTTCTTAGATTTTTGCCAAACTCTTTAATAAAAATTTCATTTGTTGCTTTTCTCACAACAACGAAATTCGCAATACATTACAAAAATTAATATGGCATTATATGCTATATTTTAAAATTTTTAATATATTTGAAATAATATTATTAACTTTAACCAATTACTATGAAAAATCTATTAAAAAAATTTATTATTTTAACACTAACATTGGTTAGTATTATTTTTGCTAGCTGTGAAAAAGATTTGTATGAAGATACAATTAAAAATAATTCTGAAAAAATTAAAATGAAAGATGTTTCACTATCAAATTTAGATATTGAAACTGCAAAAAAAATTAATCAGAAAATTTCAAGTTTAAAAAGTGAAGTAAATAAAAACGGAGAGGGTAAGTTTGAATACAATTCTTCTTTAGGTTTTTACATTGATACCGAAGACGGTAAACTAATAGAAAAAGATGGAAAATTATTCTTTACGTTTCCAATGTTTAGAGAATCTCAAGATAAATTAGAGAACGTAGTTTTTGCATCAAAAAGCAATGGTGATCTTGATGCGTATCTGGTTAAATATAATATCACACCAGAACAAATTTTGACATCTGCAAATAACGATAATATTACTGCACAATTTGCGAAATTTAATGGCGATCAAATATGTATAAATTTTATTTCTGAAACAACCGTATATCCGAATTGTGACCAACCAAATGGTTATCACGAATCAACTGGTCTACAATGTGAAGGCGAAACTAAAGTAACAATTATTGAATTTTGTAGTAATAATGGCGGAGGAGGTAGTGATACAGCTGGCAGCAATAATGGTGGCAACTCATCTAATGGAAATGGAACAGCTGGACAGAGTGGACCTTTAGGTAGTGGTGGCGCTGGCACAGGTGTTTCAACTGATATTGGTGAAATAATTACAGTAACAACACCACTATCTCAACAACAAATAAATATTAGAGATTTTATTTTAAGTCTAAATGAAGAACAATCTGATTGGTATTTCAGCCAAGAACCAGAGGTTACAACTAGTATAATTGGATATATTACCTCAAATAATTTTTCTAGTCAAAGTCTAGATTTTATAAAAGATATGATAAATGCTATCTTAAATAACATTGATGTTGACATATTTAAAAACATTATTTATGGTATTAATAAACCTTGCCAAAAACTAATTGTTAAAAACACAATAGAAACTTGTTCTCCATTTACAGAACTCATTTATCAAACTTTTAATTCTACACCAACAGTTGGAATAACTTTTTCGAATGGTACAATTCCTGGTGGTAATCCAGCATATACAAATCCCTTTATTAGTGGAAATGCTCAAAATTTTACAATTAAAATAAGATTTGATGATAATTATCTTGATAATGCTACAGATTTGTCAATAGTAGCTGTTACACTTCATGAGTTAGTTCATGCATATTTAATGAATTTATACCTAACAAATCAATTAGTTGCAACTAATGCAGAATATAATACTCTGTTAAATGCTTTTATAGCTTTTTATAATAATCAAGTTCAAGACACATTTGATCCGCTTGACAATGAAATTCACAATGCAATGAAAGATTTTATGCAAAAAATGGCTAATAGTATTTATAACTATGCGATAGCCAATAATATTCCAAATATAACTCCAGACTATTGTCTTGGATTAGCTTGGGGAACGATGTATGGCACAGAATTATTTGAAAATACTTTAACCACTCAACAACAAATAGATTATGGAAACATTGCAGCAATTGAACAGGATGCTTTACCAGGTAAAAAAGGAACGAAATGTAATTAATTTTTTATTGATTTTTATAACTCTTGGCTTGTTTTCATTTCAAAGCAAGGAAAATAGTAAAAATGATGATTACGACATATTAAATGTTTTAATATTAAAAAATCAAAAAGACAAAATTTGTTTAAACTCGTCAAATGATAATGAATATGTGATTTCGATATTCGAAGAATGGAAACTAGCAAATGAAATGGGAATTAATGAATTAGAAAATTTTTACAAAGAAAAAGGCATCTATGATAAAGAAAATTATAAACAAATTTTCAATTTTCAAGAATTAGATAACTTCATTTCTCAAAAAGAAAAATCACAATGGAAAATTTCAAATAAAACGATTGATTTATGTATTGATTCAAATACTAAAAATCAAAACAAATTTTTTATTTCAAAACCTGTCTATACAATTGATAAAAACTTTGCTTTAGTATGTATTTCGAAAGGCAAAAATTCATTTATTGAAATTTTAAGAAAAAATAAAAATGAATGGATTGAATATAAATCATTTGGTTTTATATTGTTCTAATATAATTCATTAAACAGTTAAAAGCAGTTTAGGCTAACTAAGCTGCTTTTCCACTAAAAATTCCTTCTAAATTCACTTAAGAAAATAGCGGTTGCGGTGGCTACATTCAAACTTTCTGTTTGTTGTAAATCACCAAATCTTGGAATAGCCAATCTATCGGAAACTAATTTTTCTATTTTCTCTGAAATTCCGTTGGCTTCATTACCAAGAACTAAAATTCCTTCTTGAGGTAAATTTTCTTTATAGACATTTTTTCCGTCCATAAAAGTTCCAAAAACTAGAGTGCTTGCTCTTTTGAGGTATTTCTCTAAATCCAGATAAGCTACAGATACTCTCGAAATCGAACCCATTGTAGCTTGTACCACTTTAGGATTGTAAACATCAACGGTTTGCTCACTACAAATCATTTGATTAATGCCATACCAATCACACAATCTTACAATAGTACCTAAATTTCCTGGGTCTCTAATGTCGTCTAAAGCAACGATTAATCCTTTATCATTTCTAGTTTTTTGTTCCGGAATTTGAAATAATGCCAAACAATTATTAGGCGTTGATAAACAAGATATTCTTTTTAAATCTTGCTCCGAAATTAGTGTTTTTTTATCAGAATTTATGGCTTCAAAAATTGGCTGAGTAACATACAAATGTTCTAGCACAAAATTTGATTGTAAGAGTTCTTGAATTACCTTTACACCTTCGGCAAGAAACAATTGATGAATTTGTCTGAATTTTTTTTGCTGTAAACTCGTAATTAGCTTTATTTGGTTTTTACTAACCATAAAAAAATGTACTTTTGAATTAAATTTTCCAACCCATTGAAAAAACACGTTACAAAAATATCATTATTTATTCTAATCGGACTCATAATTGTTTCTTGTAATGTCACAAAAAAAGTGCCTTCTGGAAAACGGCTTCTTGTTAAAAACGAAATAAGTGTTGATAATAAAGAAACTAAGCAAGAAGAGGTGTTAAATCAATTGTATCAAAAACCCAATAGTTCCATACTTGGATATCGTTTGCGTTTGAATTTATTCAATCTTGCTAAGAAAAATGCCGACACTTCTTATGCAAAATGGTTGGCAAAAAAACCCAATCGCAGAAAAAAATTAGCCAAACTACTTTCAGAAAAACAAGTAGATCGCCTTGGAAAATCGTTTTTAGTATCTGGATTGAGTAATTTTTTGATGAAAACTGGCGAAGCTCCAGTAGTTTTTGATAGTAGTAGTACAAAAAAATCACTAAGAAGATTAGAATCTTTCTATTACAACAAAGGCTATTTTGATGTAAAAGCAAATTATACAAGAGATACAAGTGTGTCAAAGAAAATTGGTATAAACTATAATGTTGATTTAAAAAAACCCTATATCATTGATTCTTTAAAAACCGTAATTGAAACTCCGGCATTAGATTCGCTTTACCAAATTAGAAAAAACAATTCGATTATTAAATCAAAAACACAATACAATACCGAAGATTTTAATAATGAAAGAAACAGAATTACAACTCATTTTAGAAACAACGGTGCTTTTCTTTTTCAACAAAATTACATTACCTACAAGTTAGACACTATTAACACAAACAAAAAAGTAAATGTAAAATTACTGATAAAAGATTATTCATACAGAGAAGAGGATTCATTTAAAACGGCTCCTTTTAAATTATATAAAATAAGTAAAGTGGCCATCTATACCGACCACACTGCAAACAAAAACGAAATTAAAATAAAAGACAGTTTAGAATATAAAGATTTTGTGCTCTACAGTGAAAACAAGTTAAAATACCGTCCAAAAGCCATTACAGATGCTGTTTTTATTACGAAAGGAAGTTTGTATTCAGACAATTCTAATGTGCTTACCACTCGATATTTGAGTAATCTTAAAGTATTTAACTATCCAACCATTCAATATAAAGTTGACCCAAAAGATGAAAATGCTTTAATTGCAACTATTTTCTTAACTCCTAGAAAGAAATATACTTTTGGTGCCTCGGTAGATTTTACCCATTCTAATATTCAAGATTTTGGTATTTCTGGAAATACTTCTATGGGAATTAGAAACGTATTTAACGGAGCTGAAACTTTTGAACTTGGTTTTAGAGGAAACGTTGGTGCATCAAGAGATAATGCCAATCCGAACAATACATTTTTCAACATTTCAGAGATTGGTATAGATGCCAAACTGAATTTTCCTAGGATTTTCTTACCCTTTAAAACAGAAAAAATCATTGCAAAAAGTATGATACCCTCTACATCCATTAGTGTGGGTTTTGCAAAACAAAGAAACATTGGATTGGATAAACAAAACTTTACCAGTGCTTTTTCCTACAATTGGACCCCAACAAGAAACACGGCATTCCGATTTGATATGTTAAATATTCAGTTTGTTAAAAATGTAAACATTGGAAATTATTTTAATATTTATCAGTCTTCTTATAATGTTTTGAATCTTTTAGCAAACAACTATTCGACTAATCCAGACTATTTCGATAATAATAAATTGATTATAGGATCGGGAACAGATGGTTTTGTAAACGATGCTTTGTTTGGTAATTTAACAAGTTTAATTACTGCAAGTGATTTAAAAACCATCCGTAGTATCGAAGAAAGACGAAAAAGATTAACTGAAAACAACTTGATTTTTGCGACCAATTTAAGCTACTCTAAAACCACTAGCAAAGGTCTAACCGACAATAGTTTCTATTCGTATAAAACCAAAATTGAATCGGCTGGAAACTTGCTTTCAATCTTGGCAAGAGCTTCTAAGCAGCTTGAAAATCAATCTGGTGCCAACACTTTCTTTGAAGTAGAATATTCTCAATACATTAAAGGTGAATTTGAATTTATCAAACACTGGAATTTTGGTGGTAAAAAGGTTATTGCAATGAGAAGTTTTGCTGGTATGGCTGTTCCTTACGGCAATTCAAAAAGTGTTCCGTTTTCTCGAAGTTATTTTTCGGGTGGATCAAACGACAACCGTTCTTGGCAACCCTACAGTTTAGGTCCAGGAAGTAGTGGTGCTATTAACGACTTTAATGAAGCCAACATGAAACTAGCTTTTAGTGCCGAACTTCGATATAACCTTTTTGGAAAATTCAACAGTGCGATTTTTACTGATATTGGAAACATTTGGAATATTTTTGACAATGTAACCGATGAAGCAAATAAGTTCAAAGGATTAGAATCTATGAAAGAGTTTGCTGTAGGCACTGGAGTAGGTTTACGATACGACCAAGGGCTTTTTGTAGTGCGATTTGACCTTGGGTTTAAAACCTACAATCCTTCTAAAATTGAAAATGAAAGATGGTTTAGAGAATTGAATTTTTCAAAATCAGTATTAAATATTGGAATAAATTATCCGTTCTAATTTTAGAAATTATTACTTTTGTATACTTAACTAAAAACAAAATTACAAGATGTCACACAATATCAAACCTGGAGTTGCCACTGGAGATGAAGTTCAAGCGATTTTTGCTTATGCAAAAGAAAAAGGATTTGCACTTCCTGCTGTAAACGTAACTGGTTCAAGTACCATCAATGGTGTTTTAGAAACAGCTGCCAAATTAAACGCCCCTGTTATCATTCAGTTTTCTAATGGTGGCGCTCAGTTTAATGCCGGAAAAGGACTTTCTAATGCTGGCGAAAAATCGGCTATTGCTGGTGGAATTGCTGGTGCCAAACACATTCATACTTTAGCAGAAGCTTATGGAGCAACCGTTATTCTTCATACCGACCATTGTGCAAAAAAATTATTGCCTTGGATAGACGGTTTATTAGATGCCTCTGAAAAACATTTTGCCGAAACAGGAAAACCTTTGTTTTCTTCACACATGATTGACTTATCTGAAGAGCCAATTGAAGAAAATATCGAAATCTGTAAAACGTATTTAGCTCGAATGAGTAAAATGGGAATGACTTTAGAAATTGAATTAGGAATTACTGGTGGTGAAGAAGACGGTGTGGACAATTCTGACGTGGATAGTTCTAAATTATACACACAACCTTCTGAAGTAGCTTATGCTTATGAAGAACTTTTAAAAGTAAGTCCGAGATTTACCATTGCGGCTTCTTTCGGAAATGTGCATGGTGTTTACAAACCTGGAAATGTAAAATTAACTCCAAAAATTTTGAAAAACTCTCAAGAGTATGTTCAAAACAAATTCAATACTGGTGCCAATCCAGTTGATTTTGTATTCCACGGAGGTTCTGGTTCTACATTAGAAGAAATTAGAGAAGCTATTTCTTATGGTGTAATCAAAATGAATATTGATACTGACTTACAATTTGCTTTTACTGAAGGTATTAGAGATTATATGGTGAATAACATTGAGTATTTAAAAACTCAAATCGGTAATCCAGAAGGTGCTGATTCGCCAAATAAAAAACATTATGACCCAAGAAAATGGGTTCGTGAAGGAGAAGTTACTTTCAATAAAAGATTAGAGCAAGCATTTGCTGATTTAAACAACGTGAACACTTTATAAGCTGGAAGTTTGAAGCTAGAAGTAGGAAGTTTTCTTCCATCTTCCAACTTCCATCTTCCATCCAAAATTTAAAATTATGGCTTGGTTTAAAAGAAAAGAAAAAGGAATTACCACTGCAACCGAAGACAAAAAAGATGTTCCGAAAGGATTGTGGTATAAATCGCCAACAGGAAAAATTATTGATACCGACGAATTAGCAAGAAATCTTTGGGTAAGTCCAGAAGACGATTTTCACGTTAGAATTGGAAGTAAAGAATATTTCGAAATTTTGTTCGATAATAACGAGTTTAAAGAGTTGGATGCTAAAATGACTTCTAAAGATCCGTTAAACTTTGTGGATACTAAAAAATATTCTGACCGATTGAAAGACGTTATGGACAAAACCAAATTGAAAGATGCGGTTAGAACAGGCGTTGGAAAATCTAAAGGCAAAGATTTGGTAGTTTGTTGTATGGATTTTGCTTTTATTGGTGGCTCCATGGGTGCTGTGGTTGGAGAAAAAATTGCTCGTGGAATAGATTATTCTATTAAACACAACGTTCCGTTTTTAATGATTTCTAAATCGGGTGGTGCTCGTATGATGGAAGCGGCTTTTTCATTAATGCAATTAGCCAAAACCTCAGCAAAATTAGCGCAATTGGCCGAAGCAAAAATACCTTACATTTCATTATGTACAGACCCAACCACTGGAGGAACCACGGCATCTTATGCCATGTTAGGCGATATTAATATCGCTGAACCAGGTGCTTTAATTGGTTTTGCCGGACCAAGAGTAGTTCGTGATACCACAGGTAAAGATTTGCCTGAAGGTTTTCAAACCTCAGAATTTTTGTTAGAACACGGTTTCTTAGATTTTATCACACCAAGAAAAGAACTAAAAGACAAAATCAATTTATACATCGATTTAATTTTGAATCAAGAAATTAGATAGATTTTATAATTTTTATAAAAATAGAAGAGGCTGTCCTAAAAGGGACAGCTTTTTTATGCGGCAAATTTTATTGAGTGATGGTTTACGTTCAAATTATTCGAAAAATAATTTCGTG
>JAIFLT010000091.1:2936-13889 GCA_020048955.1 Flavobacterium sp. | reverse complement strand
TCTTAGATAAAGATAATGTAGAAGAAATTCTTGATGCTGATGTAAAAGTAATCTTGTTACACAAGGAAGAAAATAATCAAGTTGATTATGCAATCATCCACAACACTTTACAAAAAGATCCAACAAACTCTGAAAAAGAGGCTGTTGAACACATATATAGACAATTACGTAACGCTGAACCGCCTGATGAGGAAACAGCTCGTGGTATAATTGATAAATTGTTCTTCTCTGATCAACGTTACAACTTAGGTGAAGTTGGTCGTTATAGAATGAACAAAAAGTTGAACCTTGATATTCCAATGGAAAAACAAGTTTTAACTAAAGAAGACATCATTACTATCATCAAATATTTGATCGAATTAATCAATGCGAAAGCCGATATTGATGATATTGATCACTTATCAAACCGTCGTGTAAGAACAGTTGGAGAACAACTTTCTCAACAATTTGGTGTTGGTTTAGCACGTATGGCTAGAACTATTCGTGAGAGAATGAACGTTAGAGATAACGAGGTGTTTACACCAATCGATTTGATTAATGCTAAAACATTATCATCGGTTATCAACTCTTTCTTTGGAACTAACCAGTTATCTCAATTTATGGATCAAACGAATCCATTGGCTGAGATTACGCACAAAAGAAGATTATCAGCACTTGGACCAGGTGGACTTTCTAGAGAAAGAGCTGGTTTCGAGGTTCGTGACGTTCACTATACGCACTACGGAAGACTTTGTCCTATTGAAACACCTGAAGGACCAAACATTGGATTGATTTCCTCTCTTGGAGTTTATGCGAAAGTTAACGGAATGGGATTTATAGAAACTCCCTACCGAAAAGTAACCAATGGTATTGTTGATTTAGAAAGCACTCCAGTTTATTTAAGCGCAGAAGAAGAAGAAGGTAAAATGATTGCTCAAGCAAACATCGAAATGGATGCTAAAGGAGCTATCACTGCTGATACGGTTATTGCTCGTGAAGAAGGTGATTTCCCAGTTGTAAAACCAACAGAAATTCATTACACTGACGTTGCACCAAATCAAATTGCATCTATTTCTGCTTCATTAATTCCTTTCTTGGAACATGATGATGCGAATCGTGCCTTGATGGGATCTAACATGATGCGTCAAGCCGTACCATTATTGCGTCCAGAAGCTCCAATCGTTGGTACTGGTCTAGAAAGACAAGTGGCTTCTGATTCAAGAGTATTGATTAATGCTGAAGGAAACGGAACTGTTGAGTATGTTGATGCTAACATGATTACCATCAAATACGACAGAACCGATGAAGAAAGATTGGTTAGTTTTGACCCAGATGAAAAAACATACCAATTAATCAAATTTAGAAAAACGAATCAAAGTACGTCTATTAACTTGAAACCGATTGTAAGAAAAGGAGATAGAGTTCAATTAGGTCAAGTACTTTGTGAAGGATATGCAACTCAAAACGGAGAATTAGCTATCGGTAGAAACCTTAAAGTAGCATTTATGCCATGGAAAGGATACAATTTCGAGGATGCGATTGTAATCTCTGAAAAAGTGGTTCGTGACGATATTTTCACTTCTATCCACGTAGATGATTATTCATTAGAAGTTAGAGATACTAAATTAGGTAACGAAGAGTTGACTAATGATATTCCTAACGTTTCTGAAGAAGCTACAAAAGATTTAGATGAAAACGGAATGATTAGAATTGGAGCTGAAGTTAAACCTGGCGACATCCTAATCGGAAAAATTACACCAAAAGGTGAATCAGATCCTACTCCAGAAGAAAAACTTTTAAGAGCTATCTTTGGTGATAAAGCAGGTGATGTTAAAGATGCTTCATTAAAAGCTTCTCCGTCATTACATGGTGTAGTTTTAGATAAAAAATTATTTGCTAGAGCCGTAAAAGACAAACGTAAACGTACCAAAGACAAAGACGATTTGACTGCTTTAGAAATGGAATTTGAAACAAAATTTGTTGAATTAAAAGACAGATTGATTGAGAAACTTTTTGTAATTGTTGACGGAAAAACATCGCAAGGTGTTATGAACGATTTAGGAGAAGAAGTTTTGCCAAAAGGTAAAAAATATTCTAAAAAAATGCTTCAATCTGTTGAGGATTTCGCTCACTTAACAAAAGGGCAATGGGTTGCTGATGATGATACTAACCGAATGGTTAATGATTTGATTCACAATTACAAAATCAAGTTAAACGATTTACAAGGAGCTTTACGAAGAGAAAAATTCACGATTACTGTTGGAGATGAATTACCAGCTGGAATCTTGAAATTAGCGAAAGTGTATATCGCTAAAAAACGTAAATTGAAAGTTGGTGATAAAATGGCAGGACGTCACGGTAACAAAGGTATTGTTGCTCGTATCGTTCGTCATGAAGATATGCCTTTCCTTGAAGATGGAACTCCAGTTGATATTGTATTAAATCCACTAGGTGTACCTTCACGTATGAACATTGGACAAATTTATGAAACTGTTCTTGGATGGGCAGGTCAAAAATTAGGTCGTAAATATGCCACACCAATCTTTGATGGAGCAACTTTAGATCAAATCAATGAACTAACAGACGAAGCAGGAATTCCAAGATTTGGTCATACCTATTTATATGACGGAGGAACTGGTGAACGTTTTCACCAAGCTGCAACAGTTGGAGTTATCTATATGTTGAAATTAGGACACATGGTTGACGATAAAATGCACGCTCGTTCTATCGGACCATACTCACTTATTACGCAGCAACCATTGGGTGGTAAAGCTCAGTTTGGTGGTCAGCGTTTTGGAGAGATGGAGGTTTGGGCACTTGAAGCTTATGGAGCATCAAGCACCCTTCGTGAAATCTTAACAGTTAAATCAGATGACGTAATTGGTAGAGCTAAAACTTACGAAGCAATCGTAAAAGGTGAAACTATGCCAGAGCCAGGATTGCCAGAATCATTCAATGTATTAATGCATGAATTGAAAGGTCTTGGATTAGACATTAGATTAGAAGAATAATTATAGTAAACAGTCACAGTCACAGTTTACAGTGTAATAACTGAAAACTGTGACTGAAAACTGAAAACTTTTTCAAAAATAAGTTTTTAAAGATTTATACCCGTAAACCGTTCCGATTTTTTATAGATTTTTTATTTATAACTAGCACTTCCAAATTTTAGATTTGAGGTTTAGAGAAGTAATTCGAGGTAGTAACTTAATGGTTTTTTTAGTAATTAGTAAAAAGTAAATAGTAATTAGCAACAATAGATATTTTAATATTCAATAGCTCATCACTTATCACTTATCACTCATCACTTCGAAACTATAAATCTAAGTTCAATTAATTTAGTAAATCAATAGTAAAAACTATGATGAATAATAGAAATAATAACAAAGACAACAAGCAAAGCACCATTAAGAGATTTAATAAAATCACAATCGGACTTGCTTCACCTGAATCAATTTTAGCAGAATCTCGTGGTGAGGTTTTGAAACCAGAAACAATCAATTACAGAACCCACAAACCAGAACGTGATGGTCTTTTCTGTGAAAGAATTTTTGGACCTGTAAAGGATTTTGAATGTGCTTGTGGAAAATATAAAAGAATTCGCTACAAAGGAATCGTTTGTGATCGTTGTGGTGTTGAAGTAACAGAGAAAAAAGTACGTCGTGATAGAGTAGGACACATCAACCTTGTTGTGCCAATTGCCCATATCTGGTATTTCCGTTCACTTCCAAATAAAATAGGTTACATTTTAGGATTACCATCTAAGAAATTAGACATGATTATCTACTACGAAAGATATGTAGTAATCCAAGCTGGTATAGCTAAAAATGCAGAAGGTGATGCTTTACAACGTCTTGACTTTTTAACAGAAGAAGAATATCTAAATATTTTAGATACGCTTCCAATGGAAAACCAATATCTTGACGATTTTGATCCTAATAAATTTGTTGCCAAAATGGGAGCAGAATGTATTATGGACTTATTAGCAAGAACAGATTTAGATGCACTTTCTTACGAGTTAAGACATAGCGCAAATAATGAAACTTCTAAACAAAGAAAAACAGAAGCGTTAAAAAGATTACAAGTTGTTGAATCTTTCCGTGACTCTAATTTAAACAGAGAAAATCGTCCAGAATGGATGATTCTTAAAGTTGTACCGGTTATTCCGCCTGAATTGCGTCCATTAGTGCCACTTGATGGTGGTCGTTTCGCAACTTCCGATTTGAATGACTTGTATCGTAGAGTGATCATCAGAAACAACCGTTTAAAAAGATTAATGGAAATTAAAGCTCCAGAAGTTATCTTAAGAAACGAAAAACGTATGTTACAAGAATCGGTAGATTCATTATTTGATAACACTCGTAAAGCTTCTGCTGTTAAAACAGAATCGAATAGACCATTAAAATCTTTATCTGACTCATTAAAAGGTAAACAAGGTCGTTTCCGTCAAAACTTATTAGGAAAACGTGTGGATTATTCAGCTCGTTCGGTAATTGTTGTTGGACCAGAAATGAAATTGTTTGAATGTGGTCTTCCAAAAGATATGGCTGCTGAACTATACAAACCATTCGTTATTCGTAAGTTAATCGAAAGAGGAATTGTTAAAACCGTTAAATCAGCAAAGAAAATAATTGACAAAAAAGAACCTGTAGTTTGGGACATTCTTGAAAATGTAATTAAAGGACATCCAGTATTACTGAATCGTGCTCCTACCTTACACAGACTTGGTATTCAGGCATTTCAACCAAAATTAATTGAAGGAAAAGCAATTCAATTACACCCATTAGTATGTACGGCGTTCAACGCAGATTTTGATGGTGACCAGATGGCAGTTCACTTGCCACTTGGGCCAGAGGCTATTTTGGAGGCACAATTATTAATGTTGGCTTCTCACAATATCTTGAATCCAGCTAATGGTGCTCCAATTACTGTACCTTCTCAAGACATGGTTCTTGGTCTTTATTATATGACCAAAGAAAGATTGACTACTCCAGAGCACCCAATTTTAGGACAAGATTTAACTTTTTACTCTGCAGAAGAAGTAAATATTGCTTTAAATGAAGGTAGATTAGAATTAAATGCTCGTGTTAAAGTACGTGCTAAAGATTTTAATGAAAGTGGAGAGTTAGTTTATAAAGTTATTCAAACAACTGCAGGTAGAGTACTTTTTAACGAAGTAGTTCCTCCGGCAGCAGGATATATAAATGAAGTATTAACTAAAAAATCTTTACGTGATATTATTGGAAAAATCCTTGCAGTAACAGATGTTCCTACAACGGCAGCTTTTCTTGATAACATGAAAGATATGGGTTATAAATTTGCTTTCAAAGGTGGTTTATCCTTCTCGTTAGGTGATATTAGAATTCCTGAACAAAAAACTAAATTAATTGCTGATGCTCGTGTTCAAGTAGAAGGTATTTCTATGAACTATAACATGGGACTTATCACAAATAATGAACGTTACAATCAGGTTATTGATATTTGGACTTCAGCCAATGCGCAATTAACAGAATTAGCTATGAAAAATATTAGAGAAGACCAACAAGGTTTCAACTCGGTATATATGATGCTTGACTCTGGAGCGCGTGGATCTAAAGAGCAAATTCGTCAGTTAACTGGTATGCGTGGTTTGATGGCTAAGCCAAAAAAATCTACTGCTGGTGGTGGTGAAATTATTGAAAATCCAATTCTTTCTAACTTTAAAGAAGGTCTTTCTATCCTTGAGTACTTTATTTCTACTCACGGTGCACGTAAAGGTCTTGCGGATACGGCTCTTAAAACTGCCGATGCTGGTTACCTTACTCGTAGATTACACGACGTTTCTCAAGACGTAATTGTAAACTCTGTAGATTGTGGTACTTTAAGAGGTATTGAAGTTTCTGCATTGAAGAAAAATGAAGAAATCGTTGAAACTTTAGGCGAAAGAATTTTAGGACGTGTGGCATTGCAAGATGTAATTAATCCTTTAACTTCTGATATTTTAGTTCACGCTGGTGAGCAAATTACAGAAGCTATTGTTAAAGCTATTGAAGAATCTCCGGTTGAAAAACTTGAAGTTCGTTCTCCTTTAACATGTGAAGCTAAAAAAGGTATTTGTGCTAAATGTTATGGAAGAAACTTAGCCACCGGAAAAATGACACAAAAAGGTGAAGCAGTTGGTGTTATCGCTGCGCAGTCAATTGGTGAGCCAGGAACTCAGTTAACACTTCGTACATTCCACGTTGGTGGAGTTGCAGGTGGCGTTTCTGAAGAATCAAGCATTATAGCTAGATTTGGAGGAAAACTTGAAATTGAAGATTTGAAGACTGTTGTTGGTGAAGATGCTGATGGAAATAAAGTAGATATCGTAGTTTCTCGTTCAACAGAATTAAAATTAATTGATGTTAAAACAGGAATTCTATTAAGTACTCATTACATTCCTTATGGTTCAGTTATCAGCGTAAAAGATGGTGATGTTGTTGAAAAAGGAGCTGCAATTTGTAAATGGGATCCTTATAATGGTGTAATTGTTTCTGAATTTACAGGAAAAATTGCTTACGAAGATTTAGAGCAAGGGCAATCTTTTCAAGTTGAAATTGATGAGCAAACAGGTTTCCAAGAAAAAGTAATTTCTGAAGGAAGAAATAAAAAATTAATTCCTACCTTATTAGTTTATGGTAAAGATGGCGAATTAATTCGTTCCTACAACTTACCAGTAGGAGCTCACCTTATGGTAGAAGATGGAGAGAAAATTAAAGCAGGTAAAATCCTTGTAAAAATTCCTCGTCGTTCTTCAAAAGCAGGTGATATTACTGGAGGTTTGCCAAGAATTACAGAGTTGTTAGAAGCTCGTAATCCTTCTAATCCAGCTGTAGTTTCAGAAATTGATGGAGTGGTTTCTTTCGGAAAAATTAAAAGAGGTAACCGTGAAATCATCATCGAATCTAAATTTGGTGAGGTTAAGAAATATCTAGTGAAATTATCTAGTCAAATTCTTGTTCAAGAAAATGACTTCGTAAAAGCTGGAGTTCCTTTGTCTGATGGTGCTATTACTCCAGACGATATTTTAAGAATTCAAGGACCATCTGCTGTTCAACAGTATTTGGTTAACGAAATCCAAGAAGTTTACCGTCTTCAAGGTGTAAAAATCAATGACAAACACTTTGAGGTAGTTATTCGTCAAATGATGCGTAAAGTAAGAGTGGAAGATCCAGGAGATACTTTATTCTTAGAAGAGCAATTAATTCACACCAGCGATTTTATTGTTGAAAATGATAAATTATACGGAATGAAAGTGGTAGAAGATGCTGGCGATTCAGATAATCTTAAACCAGGTCAAATCATTTCTCCACGTGAGTTAAGAGATGAAAATTCATTATTGAAACGTAATGATAAAAATTTAGTGGTAGCGCGTGATGTAATTACTGCAACTGCAACACCTGTATTACAAGGTATTACAAGAGCTTCGCTTCAAACTAAATCATTCATCTCGGCAGCATCCTTCCAAGAAACTACTAAAGTATTAAATGAAGCAGCCGTTGCTGGTAAAGTAGATACTTTAGAAGGATTGAAAGAAAATGTTATCGTTGGACACAGAATTCCAGCAGGAACAGGTATGAGAGATTACGATCACATCATAGTTGGTTCTAAAGAAGATTACAATGAGTTAATGGCGAATAAAGAAGAATATATTTATTAATCATGAGTGATACTAATCAACCACAACCAGGACAAATAAATATTGAGCTTGATGAAAAAGTTGCTGAAGGAATTTATTCTAATCTTGCAATAATCAATCACTCTCCTTCAGAGTTTGTTATAGATTTTGTAACCATCATGCCTGGTGTTCCAAAATCAAAAGTAAAATCGAGAATTATTTTAACTCCGCAACATGCTAAAAGGTTTCTTAAAGCACTAGGAGAAAACATTCACCGATTTGAAGTGGCTCATGGCGAAATAAAAGATTCCGAGCAACCGCCAATTCCTTTAAACTTTGGTCCAACAGGACAAGCTTAATAAATCAAAACTCCTCAATTTCTTGAGGAGTTTTTATTTGATTAATTTTTAAAGTATCGATAAAAAACCATTTTAATCGATAAATGAAAGTGTTAATAAATGTTAACAAAAAGCTAACATAAAACTAAGATATTGAGAGCTTTAGTTATTAACTTTGTAGTTCTTAATAAAAAAATAATTTTATGAAAAAAAATTTACAAGTCAATAACTCACTTCTTTCGTTTTTTTTGGGTTTAGCTGTTATTTTAGTGTTGATTCCTAATGATGTATTTGCACAGACTTCTACTCAAAATTTTGGTATTTCAACTGCTTCTCATACAAGTCAGACAGGATCAGCAACAGTTATTCCTAATCCAACGGTTGGTTCAACTTATGTTAGATCTGGTGCTGCTGCTTCAGCGTCTTCAATTAATTTAGTAACAACTTCTAATCCATTAGGAGCAACAGGAGCTTTCCTTAGAGCTGTTGCCTCAACATCTAGTTCTGTTGCAAAAGTTTCTCCTATTGTAAGCTACACTTCTGGCTTAGAATTTTATACATCTTTTAAAGTTTTACTGGGCGATGCATCTGCTGCAAATTCTGCTACTTCTGGCGTGTGGACATTCTATCAAGGATTACAAGGCTCTAACTATACCGATAATTCGGATGTTTCAAATGCTAATGTTTTTACTGGACTTCGTTTTACTTTTGGAGCATCTGGTGCAATTACATTAACTTTTAATAATGCAGGAACATACAATTCAACTGGATTGAGTACTTCATCCTTTAACCAAGGAGTAGTTTACAATGTTGAAATTATTGGTAACAATAAATCATCAGGAACAATAAATTACACCTATGGTGGAAATAGCCATTCGGTTGCCGTACAAAAATTTGATTTATACATTAATGGAGTTCTTGTTGGCAATGATTTGTCTAAAGGTGGTGCAGCATCGAACACTAATGTAAATGCAATGACTTGGACAGGTGTTTCGAGTACTGCTAATGCCGCAAATTTATTTTTAGATAATGTTGATGTTTATAATGCTATTCCATCATCAATTACAGGATTTGCTCCAACAATTACAGGGGCAGCAACAGCAACACCTTTTACAACAACATACGGAACAACTTCTATTCAACAATCTTTTGCAGTTTCAGGAAGTAATTTAACTGCTAATTTAGTGGCAACAGCTCCAACTGGTTTTGAAGTTTCTAATGACGGAATTACTTATGGTGCATCAACTTCATTTACACAAACTTTTGGAAGCGCAAGTGGTACTTTAAGAATCAGATTAAAAGCTAATGCATCTGTTGTTGGTTCTTATAATTCTCAAAATATTGTTCTTTCAAGTACAGGAGCAACTTCTGTAAATATTACTACATCTTCAACTGGAAATATTGTTTCTCCAGCTACGATTATGATAACTGCAAATAATCAAAATGTTGCTTTTGGAACACCTGTAGCAACAGTTATTGCTGCTGGTACTTATGTTTCTTCAGGATTTGTAAATGGTGAAAACGCTTCGGTTATTGGGGGTTCAGTTTCTAATACAACTTCTTATACAGATACTACTCCAGCTGCTACAGCAGGCGTTACAATTTCTCCAAATGTATCATCACTTTCAGCAGTAAATTATTTGTTCACAACAGCTGATGGAATTATTACTATAACAACAGCACCAACACCTTTAATAACAAGTGCATTAACTTTTAGCTCTGTTTATGGAACTGTTGCATCAATTTATACTATAACAGCTTCTGAATTGCCAACGAGTTACAGTGCATCTGGTTTGCCTAGTGGATTGAGTTTAAATACTACAAATGGTGAAATTTCAGGAACACCAACAGCTACTCCTGGTGCTTATAATGTTTTGATTTCTTCATCTAATGGTGCTGGTGCAGGAGATAGTCAAACATTAGTTTATACAATAACAGCAAAAGAATTAACAATTTCTGGTGCAACCGCAAACAATAAAATTTATGATAGAACTAATGTAGCAACTATAGCTGGTTCAAGTCTAGTTGGTATATTTGGTAGCGATGATGTAACGGTGTCAAATTCTGGAACTTTTGCAACTATTAATGTTTCAAATGGAGTCTCAGTTACTTCAACTCAAACGTTAAGTGGTTTGGATTCAGGAAAGTATAGTTTGACTTTACCTACTGGATTGGCAGCAGATATTACAGCTAAAGAAGTAACTATTTCTGGCGCAGCTGCACAAAATAAACAATTTGATGGAACTACTACGGCTACTATTACAGGTACTTTAAATGGCGTGATTGCTCCCGATGTTGTGACCTTATCTTTGTCAGGAACCTTTACAAGTTCCGCTATTGCAAATGGAATTGCTGTTACCTCAACTTCTACAATTGGAGGAGCAAATTCTGGAAACTATTCATTAACTCAACCAACAGGATTAACAGCTAATATCTCTCACGTTATTGTTCCTTTATTACAATGGAATACTTTTGGAAACTCAGGTAATGAAACGACACAAGCTACATCTTTATTTAATGTGAATATGATATCTTCAAGTTTGAATTATACTGGAAGTACTGTTACTCCTACTGGTAATGCAAATCGTTATGGGGGTACTTGGGGTTCTCAAACTTCCGTAACAACCAATCAATATATTCAATTTACAGCTACACCTGCAACAGGTTATTTGTTTACTCCTACATCATTTGTTTTTATTTGGGATAGATCTTCTACAGGTCCTTCTAGTGTAGCTTTAAGATCTTCAGCAGATGGTTTTACATCCGATATAGGTATAATTACAGGATTATCAACTGGAGGAGCAAGCACTACAACATTTAGAACAATAAATATTTCGGGTTTGTCAGGCTTATCAAGTGCAACTACTTTTAGATTGTATGGATATACTTCTACTGGTGGGACAGGTGGTTTTGACTGTGCTTCTTCTCAAAATAATGTGGTTTTAAATGGTTATACTGAAGTTGCACCACCTCCAGCTATCGCAGCTTTAGGAACTTTAT
>JAIFLT010000091.1:0-2930 GCA_020048955.1 Flavobacterium sp. | reverse complement strand
TTTGACTGTGCTTCTTCTCAAAATAATGTGGTTTTAAATGGTTATACTGAAGTTGCACCACCTCCAGCTATCGCAGCTTTAGGAACTTTATCTGCATTATCAACTGTTTACGGAACGCCATCTTCTGAAACTTCATTTTCTGTTTCAGGGACATACATGCAAGCTGGAATTTTAGTAACACCGCCAGCTGGATATGAAGTTTCATTATCATCAGGTTCTGGTTTTGCTTCAACGGTTACTGTTGGTGCAGCTGGAACTATTTCTTCTACACCAGTTTATGTGCGTTTAAGTGCAATAGCGTCAGTTATTAGTTCACCTTATTCAGGAGATATTGTATTGTCTAGTTCTAATGCCACTTCTGTTAATGTTGCAACAGTTTCAA
Source organism: Flavobacterium sp. (assembly GCA_020048955.1). GTDB lineage: Bacteria > Bacteroidota > Bacteroidia > Flavobacteriales > Flavobacteriaceae > Flavobacterium. The sequence continues at coordinate 2,548 of JAIFLT010000091.1, read as the reverse complement.
GTACAGTTTCGGCAAAAGAATTAACGGTTAATGGATTATCTGCTAATAATAAAGTATTTGATGGAAATACATCTGCGACTTTATCAGGGTCAGGTTCTTTAATTGGTATAATCAATAGCGATGTGGTTTCATTAGATGGAATACCAACGGGAGCATTTACTACTTCTGCTATTGGAAATGCAATTGTTGTAACTGTAACAGGGTATTCAATCAGCGGATCAGGTTCGGCTAATTATTACCTTACACAACCTTCTTTAGTTGCTAATATTACAAGTGAACCTTCACCTGTAATTTCTAGTTCTTTAACTTTTTCAGCAACTTATGGAGTTCCTGCTTCAATATATACAATAACTGCATCAGGTTTGCCTGGTAGTTTTAATGCGATTGGTTTACCTGCAGGATTATCTGTAAATACTTCTAATGGCGAAATTACTGGAACTCCAACTGCATTGCCTGGGTTATATTCTGTTACTATTTCAGCTACAAATTCTGGTGGAACAGGCATGGCAACTTTGAATTATACTATTTTAGCTAAAGAGCTTACTTTGTCTGGTGCTGTGGCAAATAATAAAATTTATGATAAATTAAATACAGCAACAATTTCTGGTTACACTTTGGTTGGTGTTGTAGGTACAGATGATGTTACAGTTTCTAATACAGCTACATTTGCTTCTGTAAATGTAGCTAATGGTATTTCCGTTACTTCAACACAAACTTTAAGTGGAGCTGATATTCAAAAATATACACTAACACTCCCTACTGGACTTTCGGCAGACATTACTCCTAAGGCACTTACGGTATCTGGAGCAACTGCTCAAAACAAACCTTTTGACGGAAATACTAATACTACTATAACTGGAACTTTGGTTGGAATCATTTCTGGTGATACCGTTACGTTAAACGGTACAGGTACTTTTGCTACAACTGCTCAAGGAACATCAATTCCAGTTACTTCAACTTCAACAATAGCAGGAGCAAGCGCAGGAAATTATTCTTTAACACAACCTTTTGGACTTGTGGCTAATATTACTCCTCCAGTAATTTTACAGTGGAATACCTTTGGAAATTCCGGAAATGAAACTACTGAAACTAGTTCGTATAATAATCCTAATGTTTCTGCTTCAAATTTAACACCTGGTACTATTTCACCTGCGGCTAATCCAAATCGTTTTGGTGGTTCAGGCTGGTTTAATACTGGTAATACTGCTGCAGGTAGTACTTTAGCAGAAGCAATTGCTGGTAACGATTATATTCAGTTTGTGGTAACACCTAATTCAGGATATACTTTTACACCAACCTCATTTTCATTTATTTGGGATTTTTCAGGAACTGGTCCAAAGTCAGTTGCTTTACGCTCATCAACTGATGGATTTACTTCAGACCTAGGCACTTTAACCAACTTATCTGCTAGCACCTCTGTATTCAGAACAATTTCAATAGCATCACTAGTAAAAGTTTCTACTCCAACTACGTTTAGACTATACGGATTTGGAGGAACGAATATTAGCGGAACGGCTGGATTTGATTCTTCCTCCTCACAAAATAATGTCATTCTTTATGGAACTTCTGCTTTATTAACTGGTCCAACAGCATCTGTCATTTCTGGAACCACTTCAGTTTGTCAAGGTGATAGTGCTGCAATTTCAATAGCATTAACAGATGGAACAGGTCCTTTTACTATTCAATATACAGATGGAACTACAGTTTCTACTGAAAATAATTATGTAAGCGGAACTAATATTATAGTTTCACCAACTGCATCTTCAACTTATACTATAGTATCTATTACTGATAGCTTAGGTTATGTTGGTACAGGAAATAGCGGAAGTGCTGTAGTAAGTGTGTTGCCTAATTTAACCTATTATGCCGATGTAGATAGTGATGGTTTTGGAAATCCAGCACTGACAGTTCAATCTTGTTCAGGGGCACCAATGGGTTATGTAGCATTAGGAACCGATTGTAATGACAACAACCCAGCCATCAATCCTGCTGCGGTTGATGTTTGTTATGATGGCATTGATAACGATTGTAACGGAATTATAGACAATGTAGGTCTTCCTGGAGGATGTATACGAATTGTGAGCTCATTACCAGCAGGAACTTGTGGAACCACTTTGGCAGGATGGTATTCTACCGTATCAGCAAATTGGACCAATCAAGCACAAGGGTATCGATTCAAAATTACGAAAGTGGATATGAATACTAATCTTCCAATTGCTGCCCCAATTATCATTGACAGACCGGTGGGTAATATTTCCCTGGCTAATGTACCAGGAACAGCTTACAACTCTAAATATATGTTTGAAATTGCAGTGAAGTATAATAATGTGTGGCAACCTTTCTTTGGAGCACCTTGTTACTTAAACACACCCAACCCAGTTTCAACTATTGGAGCTCAATGTGGAAGCACCTTAACAACCATGAATCAGTTTATTAATGCTACTTATGTTCCAAACGTTACTGCTTATAAATTTAGAATTACCAGAGTAATTGCAGGTATTCCAACAGGAGCTTCTCAAGAAATTACTCAAGGGTTGAATAGATTTAA
>JAIFLT010000181.1 GCA_020048955.1 Flavobacterium sp. | reverse complement strand
AATAATAATTATTGTTTGTAGTATTGATGATTTCAAATTTTAGAACCATATTGTCTTCAATTATTTCGTTTTTCAATACAATATAAACATTCTCTTGAATGATTTCTTTTTTTAATGAATTGCAATTCATAAAAGAAAAAATAACTATGTAAAATAAAATGTACTTCATAATTAATGAGTATAGGATTGGGCAAACGTCTCCTGACTTTGCACTTTATTTCTGATAACGATTGTAATTTATAATTGGATTTAGATTTAGAACATTAAAGGCGTCACGATAATTTTTTCTAGAAAAAACATCAACCCAATCAACAACGGTAGCGGTCAAAAAATGGGGCAATGTTTGGTCTAATGTAACATATCCTTCTTTCATATATTTATCATTTATCAAAAATAAGAAAAATTGCGCAAAGTCAGGAGACGTTTGCGGAGCTTTTCATGGGAACTCTTGGCAGAACTCCTTATTCTATAGCCAGAGTTTGTAATCTGTATTCACAATCGATATCAATACCTTTCAAACAATTTATTGTTTACAATTTCAAAAAATTGATGTTCCTTTTAAATCCCTCAAATTTGGTTCTTTTTACTGCTGAGTTTTTAAAAACCTTGTTGAAAGTATCCTTTGTAATTTCTTCCCAATCGCTTTTAGAAAAAGATAAAAGTTCAGGATTTGGATTAAATAATGGTTCGTTATGAGGTTTTGAAAAACGATTCCATGGGCAAACATCTTGGCAAACATCACAACCAAAAGTCCAATCGTCAAACTTACCTTTCATTTCAATTGGCAAGTTGTCTTTTAATTCTATTGTGAAATAAGAAATACATTTACTTCCGTCAACTACATAAGGAGCAACAATGGCATCTGTTGGACAAGCATCTATACAAGCAGTGCATGTTCCGCAATGGTCTGTTGTTGGATGGTCATAATCTAATTCTAAATCTATAATTAGTTCGGCAATAAAATAGAAAGAACCTACTTTTTGAGTAATTAGATTACTATTTTTTCCTATCCATCCTAAACCACTTTTTGCTGCCCAAGCTTTGTCTAAAACAGGAGCAGAATCAACAAAAGCCCTACCGGAAACATCACCAATTTGTGATTGAATTGTATTTAGTAACTCTTTTAGTTTCTCTTTGATTACATAATGATAATCTTGTCCATAAGCATATTTAGAAATTTTATAACTATCGCTATTTTGTTCTTCTAAGGGAAAATAATTTAATAGTAATGATATTACGCTTTTGGAATCATCAACTAGAAGTTTTGGATTTAGTCTTTTGTCAAAATGATGCTCCATATAGGTCATTTGACCGTGATGATTTTTATTTAACCAACTTTCTAATCTTGGAGCTTCCTCTTCTAAGAATTCGGCTTTAGAAATTCCGCAAGAAAGAAAGCCGAGTCGAGTTGCTTCAGATTTGATGAGTTTAGAATAGTTTGAAGTTGGAAGCTGGAAGTTGGAAGACATATTAGTTCAATTTATTTCTAAAAGCAATCATCATATTCATCAAATTATATGACTCTAAATAATAACTTTCAAAAATTGCAATATCAATGTAATTTCTTCGCTTTGCTTTATGTAAGCAAGTTACAACTTCTGCTAAAGAACGAATTGAATAACCTAAAAACCTTCTAAATTCGGGATTACTTTGTTCGATTGAACCTTCTGAAATATTCAAAGCAATAGAATCAACAGCTCTATTAATTTGAGAAGTTAAATTATAGATTTCACTTTTTGGAAAATTCTGAGACATGTTATAAATTTTTTCGCCAAAATCCATCGCGTTCTGCCAAATAATTAACTTTTCAAATTTAAAACTCATAAAAATAAATATATTGTGTTAATTTCAAACATGCCTCTTCCAACTTCCCTCATCCATCATCCATCATCCAACTTCCCGCTTCCATCTTCCCGCTTCCAACTCCCAACTCCCAACTCCCATCTTCTAAAACAATCCTCCTTGAGTATTCATTTTCACTTTCCCTAGATGCTTGTAGGCTTTTTCGGTAACCTCTCTACCTCTTGGTGTTCTGATAATAAACCCTTCTTGAATTAAAAAAGGCTCATAAACTTCTTCTATGGTTTCACCACTTTCCGAAACCGCAGTGGCAAGAGTTGACAAACCAACAGGACCACCTTTAAATTTATCGATAATTGTTGTAAGGATTTTATTGTCCATTTCATCCAAGCCGTGAGCATCTACATGTAACGCTTTTAAAGAATAACGAGCAATCTCTATATCTATCTTACCATTGCCTTTAATTTGAGCAAAGTCACGAACACGTCTTAAAAGTGCATTTGCGATTCTAGGTGTACCTCGACTTCTTCCTGCAATTTCAATTGCGGCTTCCATAGTAATAGGCATTTTTAAAATGGCAGAACTTCGTTGCACAATTGTGGTTAATAGTTCAGTATTATAATATTGTAATCTACTTTGAATTCCGAAACGAGCACGCATTGGAGCCGTTAACAAACCTGAACGAGTTGTTGCGCCAACTAATGTAAACGGATTTAAATTGATTTGAACGGTTCTTGCATTTGGTCCAGACTCAATCATAATATCAATCTTAAAGTCTTCCATTGCAGAATACAAGTATTCTTCAACAACAGGACTAAGACGATGAATTTCATCAATAAATAAAACGTCTCTATCTTCAAGATTTGTTAACAATCCGGCTAAATCACCAGGTTTATCTAAAACTGGGCCAGAAGTAATTTTAATTCCAACACCTAGTTCATTAGCTAAAATATTTGCTAAAGTAGTTTTACCTAATCCAGGCGGACCATGAAACAAGGTGTGATCTAAAGCTTCATTTCTTTGATTTGCAGCTTCCACAAAGACTTTTAAATTGTCTAAAACTTGTTCTTGTCCAGTAAAATCATCAAAAGATAGTGGTCTTAACTTCTTTTCAAGGTCAAGCTCTTCAGGATTAAAATTAAAGTTTGTTGGGTCTAAATTTTCATTCATACTACAAATATATAACAAAGTTATATCTAAATAAAAATGCCTCTCATAAGAAAGGCATTTTTATATTTTATTTAAAAACTCTTAGTGATGTAAAATTTCTTCACCTGGTTTCATCGGAACATTTTGTGGAACAAAATCTTCATCATGACCTGGTTTACTATAATCATAAGGCCATCTATGAACCTCAGGAATTTCTCCAGGCCAGTTTCCGTGAATATGTTCTATGGGAGCAGTCCATTCTAAAGTATTTGATCTCCATGGGTTTTGAACTGTTCTTTTTCCGTAGAATATACTTGAGAAGAAATTATAGATAAATACCAACTGAAAAGCACCACCTACAAGAGCAAAAATAGTAATAATAACATTTACGTCTTGTAAATCGTCAAATAATGGGAAATTAGTGTTAGTGTAATAACGTCTTGGAAGACCTGCCATACCAATAAAGTGCATTGGGAAGAAAACTCCATACGCACATACTGCAGTTACCCAAAAGTGAACATATCCTAAATTCTTATTTAACATTCTACCGAACATTTTTGGATACCAATGATAGATTCCGGCAAACATACCATATAGAGCAGAAATACCCATTACTAAGTGGAAGTGAGCAACAACAAAATAAGTATCGTGAACATTAATATCAAGGGTGCTATCTCCTAAAATAATACCTGTTAAACCACCAGTAATGAATGTTGAAACTAATCCAATAGAAAACAACATTGCCGGATTAAGTTGTAAATTACCTTTCCATAAAGTTGTAATATAGTTGAATGCCTTTACTGCAGATGGTATTGCAATTAATAAAGTTGTAAAGGTAAATACAGAACCTAGGAAAGGATTCATACCTGATACGAACATGTGGTGTCCCCAAACGATTGTTGATAAAAATGCAATTGCAAGAATAGACATAATCATGGCTCTATAACCAAAGATTGGTTTACGAGCATTTGTAGCTATAACTTCTGATGTAATACCTAAAGCTGGCAACAAAATGATGTATACCTCTGGGTGACCTAAAAACCAAAATAAATGTTCGAATAAAACTGGAGATCCACCTTGATAATTCAATACTTCACCAGCTAAATAAATATCAGATAGGAAGAAAGAAGTGCCAAAACTTCTGTCCATAATCAACAAAAGAGCAGCTGACAATAAGACTGGGAAAGAAATAACACCAATAACAGCAGTTATGAAAAAAGCCCATATTGTAAGTGGCATTCTTGTCATAGTCATTCCTTTAGTTCTAAGATTGATTACCGTTACAATATAATTCAAAGAACCCATTAATGATGCAGCAATAAATACTGCCATTGAAACTAACCACAATGTCATACCTAGACCAGAACCAGCTATAGCTTGTGGTAGCGCACTTAATGGTGGATAAATTGTCCATCCAGCAGATGCAGGACCAGATTCAACAAATAACGATGTAACCATTATGACACTAGACAAAAAGAATAACCAATAGGATACCATATTAAGGAAACCAGAAGCCATATCTCTTGCACCTAGTTGTAATGGTATAAGTAAATTACTAAATGTACCACTAAGGGCAGCAGTTAATACAAAGAAAACCATTATGGTTCCATGAATTGTAATTAATGATAAATAGGCTTCATTAGTCATTACACCTTCAGGAGCCATTTTTTCACCTAAGAAAAAACTAAACACTTTAAATGACTGTTCAGGCCAAGCCAATTGCAATCTAAAAAGCAAAGACATACCTACACCAATAATACCCATAAATATACCTGTCAAAAGATATTGCTTAGCAATCATCTTATGGTCTATACTAAAGATATATTTTGTGATAAATGTATCTTTATGATGGTGTTCATGATGATCGTCGTGGTGATCGTGTGCGTGATTATCGTGTTCGTGACTCATATTATAAAATATATTATATTTTTTATTATTTAGTTGGTGTTTCAGCTACTAAAGTAGTGTCTTTTTTTACAGAAGTAGTATCAATTTTAGCAGGATTAGATTCGGCAAGTTTTGCGGCTGCTTCTTCAGCAACAGCAGTTTTAACAGATTGTACTAACTTAGTTTTTTCATTTAACCATTTTTTGTAGTCGGCTTCACTTTCTACAACAACTTTCATTTGCATATTGTAATGTGAAGAACCACAAATTTTATTGCATAATAGTAAGAAATCAAATTGATAAGGATCTAAAGCCGTTTTACCTTCAGCAACCAATTGTTTGCTTTTGGTTTCTCTAATTTTGTTAATATTGGCTACTTTTTCTGTCATCTCTTTTGTTTCTCTCATTTCTGAAGTAGTTAGGGATGGCGTAAAAGCAAATTGAGTAACCATTCCAGGAACACAATTCATTTGCGCTCTAAAATGAGGCATATAGAAAGAGTGTAAAACATCTTGTGAACGAATTTTGAAAACTACTTTTTTTCCTTTGGGCAAATGCAATTCATCAGTAACAACATCATCTTGAGCATTAGGATCTGCTAAATCAACGCCTAACGTGTTTACTCCTTCAATTAATCTAACATTAGCTTTTCCTAAAACATTATCATCACCTGCATATCTAGCAGTCCATTTAAATTGCTGAGCATAAACTTCAATTACGATAGGTTTTTCTTCTTTTTCATTAACAAACATAATATCTGTCCATGAATATAAACCGAAGAAAATCAAAACTGCTAATACAATTGCAGGTATAGAACTCCAAATAAATTCTAACTTATTGTTATCTGAAAAATAGGTAGCTACTTGACCTTTTCTTCCTCTATACTTGAAACCAAAATAATGAAGCAATGCTTGAGTAATGGTTTGAACTATAAATATAAGAATCATAGATATCCACATAAGTTGATCAACATCTTTACCATGAACCGATGCTGCGTTACTCATTAACGGAAAACCACCATAATTTACAATACAAAAAATAGTAATTAGATAAATAAATCCTAAAAAACCAAAAAGTAAGTAACCATTTACTCTATTATCATTGTCGTCAGCTATCTGAGTGTTATCAGATTGTTTGCCAACTTGCGTTAGGTCAAAAATTTTAGTCAATTGCCATAAAGCAACCGATAATAAAACTAAAACAAGAAGTACTAATAAACTTGTCATTTGTTCTTTTCTTTAAATATTAATAATGAAAATGTTTACTTTCTTCAATGAATGGGTTACGTTTTGGAGTAAGTGGAACTTTAGATAAAGCAGTAAATACTACAAAAATAAACAATCCTAAAAAGAATAATACAGAAGCGATTTCAGAAACACCAATGAACCATTGATCACCAACAGTTGCTGGCATAACCATATTAAAGAAATCTATGTAGTGTCCTAATAAAATTACTACACCTGCTCCAACAATAATTGGTGCTATACGTTTAAAATCGGTATTAATTAATACTAATAATGGGAAAACGAAATTCATAACTACTGCACCGAAGAATGGTAAATTATAGTGTTCTATTCTAGTTATAAAATAAGTAACCTCTTCTGGAATATTTGCATACCAAATAAGCATGAATTGTGAAAACCATAAATAGGTCCAAAAAACACTAATACCAAACATAAATTTTGACAAATCATGAATATGGCTTGAATTTACATTTTCTAAATAACCTTTAGATTTTAAATATAAAGTTACCATTGAAATTGTAGTGATGCCGCTTACAAAGAAACTCGCAAAAACATACCATCCAAAAAGCGTACTGAACCAATGAGGGTCAAAAGACATCAACCAATCCCAAGACATAATAGATTCTGTAACAATAAAGAAAACTAAAAATCCAGCAGAAAGTTTGAAATTCTTTTTGTAAAAGCTATTATCATTTGATTCGTCTTGTGCCAAACAATTTTTTCTTGACAAGTATCGGTATAAATTCCAACCAATCAAGAAAACGGCAGCTCTAATTAACCAAAATGTAACATTTAAGTAACCTGATTTGCCTGCAATTAATTTATCATAATTAGGATTACCAACTTCGGTAACTCCATCTTGCATCCAAACAAATAAATGATTTAAGTGCAATCCTGACACTACTAATATTCCAAAAAATATCAAAGAACCAACTGGCAAATAAGCTGTAATTCCTTGCATTACTCTAAACAATACTGGAGACCAACCTGCTTGAGCAACTTGTTGAATAGCGTAAAATGCTAAAACTCCTAAAGAAATTAACATAAAGAAAATACAAGCAACATATAAAGCTGACCAAGGTTTGTTCTGCAACTGATGCAACACATTTTCTAAATGTTCTTTGTGTTCTTTTTCGGCATCAACTTTAGATTCAGAAGCACTACTAGTGGTATGACTATCTTGATGATTTTCATTTTTTAGAGGAGTTACTTCCTCTTTTAATGTATCATTTGCAGGAGCAACTGCAGCAGTATCATTTTTTGATGCTTCCGTATTAACTTCCTCTTTAACATCTTGATGATTTACTACTACTTCATGAGTGTTGTGAGCATCAGCTTTAGCGTTGTGACCACCATGATGACTCGCGGCAACTATTTTTTCAACTTCTTCTGTAGTCTTTGGAGTAGTTAAAAAACCATACACTATACCAACTAATCCTAAAATCATTAGAACAAGCGCTGTGTTTTTTAAACCTTTTGAAAATGTGTACATATCTATAACAATCTGTTTGTTCTACAATTATAATTCACTTTTAAGCTTCATTACATAAGCTGAAACCATCCAACGTTCTTCTTGATTTAATTGAGTAGCATAGGAACCCATTGAATTTAAACCATAATTTATAACGTGATTAACACTACCTTCGTTAATAACTCTGTCAGCATAACTTGGAACTCCAAGGAATTTACCTTGAGTAACTAATTTACCTTTACCGTCACCAGCATTACCATGACAAATACCACAATATATTACATAAAGTTCTTCAGCTTTTTTCATATCAATTTTAGTTGGATCAAGTGGAGATACTAAATTAGCTGCTTTAACTGCTGCAAAAGATTCAGGAGTATCTGCATACTCATAAGGAACATAACCCCTTTTTATTGAACCAACGGCAGGCAATTGACCTTCTTTACCTTTTAAACCATTAACTGAGTTAAATGCTTTTGATTCAGAATAGGTTTCATACGCAACGGATTCGTACATATTTGGCATATACTGATAATTAGGCGATGCATTGTCTTTACATGAAGAAAGAGATACTATTATACCTAATACTAATGTTATTTTTATTATTCTTTTCATGTCTGTTTAGTGCTTATCAATTACTTTAACTTCAACTGCACCTGTATTTTTTAAGAAAGAAGTTAATTCTTCTTCATTATTATTTACAGCTACTTCCATTAAGAAGTGATCGTCTGTTGTTCTCACATCAGGATTTTCGGCATTTTTAAAAGGCCATAATTTACTTCTCATGTAAAATGTAATTACCATTAAGTGAGCTGCAAAGAAAACGGTCATTTCAAACATAACCGGCACAAAAGCTGGCATATTTTGGATGTAGCTCATACTAGGTTTTCCTCCAATATCTTGGGGCCAATCTTGTATCATTATGTAATTCATCATCCAAGTTGCAACAGAAATACCAATACATCCATAAATGAATGCACAAATTGCAAGTCTTGTTGGTGCTAATCCCATTGCTTTATCCAATCCGTGAACAGGAAATGGAGTAAAAACTTCTTCAATATGATGATGTGCTTTTCTAGTTTGCTTTACAGCATCCATTAAAATATCATCATCATTATATATTGCGTGTATAACTTTATTACTCATAACAACTACTAATGTTTTTCTGAATGATTATGACCTTCTTTTTCTCTATCTCTCTTATAATTTTCACCTGAAGATTTCAAGATTGTTTTAACCTCTGCTTGAGCTATTACTGGGAAAGTTCTAGCATATAATAAGAATAAAACAAAGAAGAATCCTATAGTTCCAGTGAAAATACCTATATCAACAAATGTTGGTGAGAACATCGTCCAAGATGATGGAAGATAATCTCTGTGTAGTGAAGTAACGATAATTACAAAACGTTCAAACCACATTCCAATATTTACAACAATTGAGATTATGAAAGAAAACATAATGCTAGTTCTCAATTTTTTAGACCACATAAACTGCGGAGAGAATACATTACATGTCATCATTGACCAATAAGCCCACCAGTATGGACCAGTAGCTCTGTTTAAGAAAGCGTATTGTTCATATTCAACACCTGAGTACCAAGCCACAAATAGCTCTGTGATATAGGCAACACCAACGATAGAACCTGTAATCATAATTACAATATTCATTAATTCAATGTGTTGTATCGTTATGTAAGCTTCAAGATTAGAAACCTTTCTCATAATGATTAGCAAGGTATTTACCATTGCAAAACCTGAGAATACCGCACCAGCAACAAAGTATGGTGGGAAAATTGTTGTATGCCAACCTGGAACTACCGAAGTAGCAAAGTCAAAGGATACAATAGTATGAACAGAAAGAACCAAAGGAGTAGCTAAACCAGCTAATACCAAAGAAACTTCTTCAAAACGTTGCCAATCTTTTGCTCTACCGCTCCATCCGAAACTCAAAATAGAGTATATTTTTTTGTTGAAAGGCGTAACTGCTCTGTCTCTTAACATTGCAAAATCAGGAAGTAACCCTGTCCACCAGAAAACTAGTGATACAGAAAGATACGTAGAAATTGCGAATACGTCCCAAAGAAGAGGTGAGTTAAAGTTTACCCAAAGTGACCCAAATTGGTTAGGAATTGGAACAACCCAATAAGCCAACCAAGGTCTACCCATGTGAATGATTGGGAATAAACCTGCTTGAACAACTGAGAAAATGGTCATTGCTTCTGCAGAACGATTAATAGCCATTCTCCATCTTTGACGGAAAAGTAAAAGTACGGCAGAAATAAGTGTTCCTGCATGACCGATACCTACCCACCAAACGAAATTGGTAATATCCCAAGCCCAACCTACAGTCTTGTTAAGACCCCAAGTTCCGATACCGGTTGAAATGGTATAGGTGATACAACCTATTCCCCAAAGGAAAGCTGCTAATGCGATTGAAAAAACGGTCCACCATTGTTTATTTGCTCTTCCTTCAACAGGAGCAGCAACATCTACAGTCACATCGTGATAACTTTTATCACCAATAACTAATGGTTTTCTAATGGGTGCTTCGTAGTGAGACGACATAATCCTTTATCTTGTTTCTTAATTAATCTTTTTTTAACTAGGTATTTCTAACTTTAACGTGGTAGATAACGTTTGGTTTGGTTCCTACATGCTCTAACAAATGATACATTCTTTTATCTTCAAGTAATTCAGCTACTTTAGATTCTTTATCATTTACGTCTCCAAATACCATTGCTCCAGAAGAACATGCATTTGAACAAGCCGTTTGGAATTCACCATCTTTTATTTCTCTTCCTTCTCGTTTTGCATCTAAAATAGTTTTTTGTGTCATTTGAATACACATAGAACATTTTTCCATAACTCCACGTGAACGAACGTTTACATCTGGATTTACAACCATACGACCTAAATCATCATTCATGTGGAAATCAAATTCGCTGTTCTTGTTGTATAAAAACCAGTTGAAACGACGAACTTTATAAGGACAGTTGTTAGCACAGTAACGAGTACCAACACATCTGTTGTAAGCCATTTGATTTTGACCTTGACGACCGTGAGAAGTTGCAGCAACTGGGCAAACTGTTTCACAAGGAGCGTGATTACAGTGTTGACACATCACGGGTTGGAATGCCACTTGAGGATTATCCGCAGGACTTTCCATTTGACCAAATCCACCTAATGAACCTTTATCACCAAACAATCCGTCAAATTCTTCTTTTTTCTTATTGTCACTAGCAAAAGTATCTTCAGAAGAATAGTATCTATCGATACGCAACCAGTGCATATCGCGACTTCTTCTAACCTCAGACTTACCAACAACTGGTACGTTATTTTCAGCGTGACAAGCTATAACGCATGCGCCACATCCTGTACAAGCATTCAAGTCAATTGATAAATTGAAATGGTGACCGGTTGAACGATCAAAGGATTCCCATAAATCAA
>JAIFLT010000167.1:2514-5357 GCA_020048955.1 Flavobacterium sp. | reverse complement strand
CCCGAAACTAAAGCACCTGTAATTACAACTAAGAAAGTTGCAAAAAAGACAACAAAAAAGAAGAAATAATACCAATAATAGTTATAAAATAGTGCAAAATTTTACGGTATAATTATCAAAAACGTCCAATTTCTTGGACGTTTTTTTAGGTATAAATGTTAAAGTTTTGTAAGAAATTATATCATTAAATACTAAAGTCTTTATTTCGCTGTTATTAAGAAAAACAAATCACTTAATTTTATGCTTAAAACGTTCTACACCATTCTTGCAATGGTATTCTGCGCCTTTACTTATGGACAAAACACCTTTAATCTTAAAGGTAAAGTTATTGATGAGGTAATCAAATTACCGATAGAATCTGCAACAGTTTACCTTTCGTCAGCCAAAGATTCTACCGTAATTGACTATACGATTACAGATAAATTTGGAAAATTTGATTTCAAATTGAAGAAAATTGACAAACCAGTTTATTTAAAAGTATCTTTTGTAACCTATGATGAGTACAAAATACCTTTAGAGAATGTAACTGCTGACAAAGATTTTGGAACTTTAGTATTAAAAGTTGCCATAAATAATTTAAATGAAGTAATTATCAAAAATGAAGCTCCACCAATTAGAATAAAAAAAGACACTTTAGAGTTTAATGCATCCTCTTTTAAAGTGCGCCCAGATGCCAATGTAGAAACATTATTAAAGCAATTACCAGGCGTAGAAATTGACGCTGATGGAAAAATAACGGTAAACGGAAAAGAAGTAAATCAAATACTTGTTAATGGAAAACCATTTTTTGATAAAGACGGAAAAATTGCACTTCAAAATCTTCCATCGGATATCATCAATAAAGTTCAAGTATCTGATACTAAAACCAAAAAGGAAGAACAAACTGGTGCTGCAGCAAGTGCCAATACAGCCAGTATAAATCTTACCATTGACGAAAATAAAAACAAAGGTTTTTTTGGTAAGTTTATGGGCGGACGCGGTTCTGATAAGCGATATGAAAGTAGTACACTTGTAAATTATTTTAAGAATAAACGAAAGATAAGTGTTTTAGCATCTTCCAATAATATCAATGCAACTGGTTTCTCAATGGATGAGGTTTTTGATAATATGGGTGGCGGAAGAAGCAGAAGTGTCTGGATTGGTGATAATGGTTCATTTGGAATAAACGGAAGAAACTTTGGTGGAAATAAAGGGATTACGCAGTCTAATTTAGTTGGATTGAATTATTCTGATGAATGGTTTAAAGAGGCAGAAACTTCCTTAAGTTATTTTTATTCAGGAGCAAATTCTAAGAACACCAATAGAACAAGTTTGACAAACTTTTTGCCTTCAGGAAATTTCTCAACAAACTCAAATTCAAATACAAACGAAGACAGATATGTTCATAATGTAACTTCATTATTTGAATTTAAAATAGATTCATTAACAACAATATCATTAGAGCCAAATTTCACAAAGTCTAATAATAAAAATAGAAATGTTGCCTCTCAATCTTGTTTTGATGCGGCTAATGCTCTTTTAAACGAAAGTAGCTCAAACAATTTCTATGAAAATAACAATGATTCCTTTAGTAATACTTTATCTTTTACCAAATCATTTAAAAGAAAAGGCAAGAGTCTAAGTTTTGTTTTTGACAATGAAAACTCCAATACCAAAGAAGATGAAATTGTTAGATCTACAACTGTTTTTTATCAAGGAGCTGATCCAGATGACGTAAGGAATCAGACCAATAATTCTAAAAACATAAACTCCAATTATAGGGCAGAACTAGAGTTTTATCAGCCAATTACAGATTCACTTCAAATAAAATTGGGTGTTGAATATATAATGGACAAAAACACAGACACAAGAAATTCTTTTGATTATGACATAGCAAATGAAACATATAGCATAGCAAATGATGAATTATCAAATGTCTTTAACTCATTAGAAAGAACGATTACCCCAAATACTGGAATGACTTACAATAGCAAAAAAATGAATTTCAATTTGAATGTAGGAACAACATTAATCAATTTTGATAATGATTCTGAATATTTAAATGTAAAGACTAGTATAGAAAAAGAATATGTTTTACCCTATATAAACACTTATGGTAGTTATCGATTTTCAAAAAGTAAAAATATATGGATTAACTACAATTATTCTTACACGCTTCCTTCGGCTCGTCAAATTTTGCCCGTAGAAGATTTGGCTAATCCATTAAATACTATTGTTGGTAATCCAAATTTAGATTTGAATCAAAATCATGGTATTTATTTTTCTTATAGAGATTTCGATTATGCGACTCGCTCTGGATATGGAGTTTACAGTGGAGGAAATTTTTATGATAATCAAATTGTTTCCTCAACAACATTTGATGCTAATAGAAAAAGAACTACTTCCTACGAAAATGTTTCTGGAACATACAATTCTTGGCTTGGGTTTTATTGGAATAAATCGATAAAAAAAGCCGCACACAAATACCGATTTGAACTAAGAGCAAACAATAATTTTGGTTTGTCAAAAGGATTTACCGATGGCGAATTGTTTAGTGCAAAAACATTTACTTTCAATCCAAGAGTTAATTTTACATATGAATATGGCGAATTGTTAACGATTAATCCATCTTACAATTATTCCTTTAACAAAACTAATTTCTCAAATTATGTAATAGAATCGGCATCTAATTTTACACACCGATTGAATTTGCAAGTAACGAGTTTTTGGCCAAAAAATTGGACATTTGGCAACGACTTTGGATACACATACAACTCAAACATAGCAAGCGGATTCAAGAAAGATTTCTATTTATGGAACACCAGTTTGTCTTATAGTTTTTATCAAAAGAAATTGATGGCAAA
>JAIFLT010000167.1:0-2471 GCA_020048955.1 Flavobacterium sp. | reverse complement strand
ACTCAAACATAGCAAGCGGATTCAAGAAAGATTTCTATTTATGGAACACCAGTTTGTCTTATAGTTTTTATCAAAAGAAATTGATGGCAAAAGTAAAAGTATATGATATGTTGAATCAAAATCAAAACGCAACAAGAAGCATCACGGCAACTTCAATAAGAGATGAAGAAAACATAGTGCTAAGACGTTACGTTATGTTTTCATTAACCTACAAACTAGAAAAATTCGCAGGAAAAGAAAAGAAATCGGGAGGAATGATGTGGTTTTAAAGAATTAAAGGCTTTCTGAAATTAGAAACCCTTTTTTTTATTTACAATATTTTAATAATATTTTTTCGGCAGATGTAAATCCCAAACTAATTGCTTTTTTTAAATCAATACAATAGTTGCCTTCTAGTTTATTATGTATTAAAAAAAGGGCTCTATTTGCATAAGCTTCACCGTTTGATGCATCTAACAAAATTACTTTATTAAAGTCATCCAAAGCACTTTTATTTCCAATACTAGCTTTTGCGATAGCTCTATCATGAATAGAAAGTACATAGGTAGAATCAATTTCGATAGATTTATCCAAATCAACAATTGCTTCTTTAAACAATTTTTGCTTCCTTTTTAACCTTCCACGATTGTGATAGGCAAATTTATTCTCTGAATCAATTTCAATTGTTTTAGAATAATCGGCAATAGCTCCAACTATATCTCCTAATTCTGTTTTTAAGTATGCTC
This sequence comes from Flavobacterium sp., assembly GCA_020048955.1. Classification (GTDB taxonomy): domain Bacteria; phylum Bacteroidota; class Bacteroidia; order Flavobacteriales; family Flavobacteriaceae; genus Flavobacterium. The sequence continues at coordinate 1,746 of JAIFLT010000167.1, read as the reverse complement.
TGTTATAATAACTTTGATAATATAGTGGATTTAAAATTATACTATTGTCATAATCTATTAGTGCTCCTTGATAATCTTTAAGTGCATTTTTTAAAATGGCTCTATAATAATATAAAATAAAAATTTTTGAATCAGTTGCGATAGCATTATTATAGTCCAACATTGCATTATCATAGTCACCAACTCTATATTTTAAATAACCTCTTTGCGATAAAAATTTAAGATTTGGACTAATTTTCAATAAAGAATCTAATTCTTTTATTTTTAAAGGTATTTTATTTTTTGGAATAGAATCTAAATTTTGACCAAGAGCTTGGAAAGAAATAAATAAAAGTAATAATATAACGCTTTTCATCTGTAATATAATTTGACCTTTAAATAAAATTACCAACCCCCATCTGCTCCGCCACCAGAAAAACCACCACCGCCGAAACCACCACCAAAACCACCGCCACCGCCAGATGATTCTCCAAAACCACCACCAAAACTTCCTCCACCAGAACTTCTCCCCATATTGCTTAATATGATAATGTCTAGTAAACTTGGTCCGCCAGATGAATTTCCAGAATTTCCGCCACCTTTATTTTTTAGGGCTATAATCATTATTACAACGAAAATAATTATAAAAAGAAGTATTGGAAAAATACTATCATCATTAGAATCTTCAATTCGAGTTCCTTTGTATTTTCCTTTTAAAACTTGAATTATAGCATCTGCTCCTTTATCTAATCCATTATAATAACTACCTGCTTTAAATTCGGGTGTTATAACTTTTCTAATTATTTCACCACAAATACCAGCCACTAATCGATCGTCAACACCATATCCGGGCCTAATACTTATTTTTTTGTCATTTTTTGCCAATAAAATAAGGACACCATTATCTTTATCAGCTTGACCAATTCCCCATTTGTGAGCCCAATTAGTTGCTAAAACTCCAACAGCTTCGCCTTTTAAATCTTCTATTGTAATGACAACAATTTGAGTTGTTGTAGAATCCGAATATTTAATTAATTTATCTTCTAAACTTGCTTTTTCTGAAGCATTTAAAAGATTTGCATAATCATAGACAGAAGTTTGAAAATCAGGTTTTGGCGGAATGGTAAATTGCCCAAATCCAAGCTGATGTAGCAACAATAAGGATACCATCAACAGAAAATTCACAATTCTAAAAACTAGTTGTATCATCCTTTTGATATTTCGTTAGAAAGTTCGTCAGTATCATTATCCATTCTAAAAACTAGTTGTATCATCCTTTTGATATTTCGTTAGAAAGTTCGTCAGTATCATTATCCAGAAAAGGAAAATGTTTTTTAAGTTGTTCACCTGCATTGTTAATTCCGTCAACCAAGGCTTGTTTGTTGTTGCCGTTTTTAAAATGGTTTAGCATAATGTCTTTAGTACAATTCCAAAAGTCATCCGACACTTTTTCATTAATTCCTTGGTCACCATAAATAGCAAATTGTTTGCTCTTTACAGCAACATAGATAATGACACCATTTCTATCTTTGGTGTTTTCCATTTTAAGTAGATTAAAAACCTCCACAGCTCTATCAATAGGAGCCATGGATGTTTCTTTTTCTATATGTACACGAAGTTCGCCAGAGGTGTTTTTTTCAGCCAAACGAATTGCTTCAACTACTTCTTGCTCTTCGGCTTTAGTTAAAAAAGCTTCTACTTTTGACATTATTTTGTTTCTGCTTTTTTATCAAAATTGAATTCTACTTCTGGGGCTTTTTCAGCTCC
>JAIFLT010000056.1 GCA_020048955.1 Flavobacterium sp. | reverse complement strand
AGGCCAATACGTTTTTCTAGTGCTTGAAGAGAAACTTCTTCAACTTCTTTCCATTTTTGTTCAGAATCACCGCAAAGTTCTGTAACCATTTGCATTGCCATTGGTCCGTGTTCGTCAGCATCCAATTCAATATGACGTTCGAAATAGTAAATTAGTTTAGACAAATCGGTTTCAGGAAAATTGTTCTGAAAGTTTTTCAAGATTTCGGTAAACATATTCGGAATTAAATCTTCTCTACCAAAAGTAAATGCGGCAGCAATTTTGTGTGGTTTTCCCTCTTCAATAACTCTGAAAGTGAAATCTAAAAAGTCTTTAACGTTTGGATGCAAATCACTTTTTTTGATAGATACAAAAATATTTTGGGTAGCTTTAACATTGATTAAAAAATCATGAATTTGTGAAGTATTTGCGCCACATTGTTCCATAGCATCAATGTACATTTCAAAATGACTTTGACGGAATCCATCAATAGTTAAGTCGGTTTCTTCGGCAACTACAATTTCATTAATCAAGTAACGTATTTCTGGATTTCCAATAGGTAACCATGGCGTTGAGGTACATGTTAACTTGTTCTGCAAAGCTTTTAACAACGACATAAAATCCCAAACGGCATAAATATGATTTTCTAAAAAGCAGTGAAGATCTTCAATAGTTTTTACTTTTTCGTATAAGGAATGGGTAAGTAATTGATTTTTATATTCTTGAATATTGTTGTTGATGGTTTTAATAGTCATTGCATTTTTTTTTAGAATTTATGTAAAATAAAACCATTTAGATTTCAAAATACTTTACCAAAAGTAAAAAAGCTCCTCGAAATAGAGAAGCTTTTTATATCAATTTTATTTATTGTTTAATCTGATATTTTAGTAAATTTTCTAATTCGCTCATTGAATAACAAATAGGTATATTTTCGTTTTTGAAACGTTCTTTATTATTGTCATTAACAAAGCCTATTACATCAAAACCACCGCATTTTGCAGCTTGTATTCCAGTAATGCTATCCTCAATTATTAAACAATCATTAATCTCAAAGCCCATATTTTTGGCTGCGTGTAAAAAAATATCTGGTTCAGGTTTCCAACTTTTAATCTCATATGAACTGAATATTTTGCCTTCGAAATGATGAATCAACTTTGTAGTTGTTAAATTATTAATTATCTTTTCTTTTGGTCCACTTGAGGCAACACAAAAAGGAATTGTAAGGTTGTTTAAAACGTCATGAACTCCATTTATAGGTTTTAGATAAATTGAAAATTTATGGAAAGATTTTTTTCTAAATTCATCTTCAAAATTATCTGGAAGAGGTTTACAAAACATAGCTTCTATATAATTCAAACTATATTTTAATGATTTTCCAGTAAAATTTTCTAATGCTTCTACTTGTGAAATTTCAATTCCAAGCTCATTTGCCATTTCAGTTAAAACGGAGCTGGATATTGCTTCACTATCAACTAAAACACCATCACAATCAAAAATAATACTCTTGTATTTCATTTAGTTTTTAAAATTGATTAAAAGTAAAATGCTTCCCAAAATATGAGAAGCATTTTTTACAAATAATTTTTATTTTACTTAAACGCCGGAATTCCAGTAATATCAGCACCAGTAATTAATAAGTGAATATCGTGCGTTCCTTCATAAGTAATTACAGATTCTAAATTCATACTGTGACGCATAATTGAGTATTCTCCTGTAATTCCCATTCCACCAAGAATTTGACGTGCTTCACGCGCAATATTTATTGCCATGTCAACATTATTTCTTTTTGCCATCGAAATTTGAGCTGTGGTTGCTTTTCCTTCATTTCTTAAAACACCTAATCTCCAAGTAAGCAATTGTGCTTTAGTGATTTCGGTAATCATTTCGGCTAATTTCTTTTGTTGCAATTGAGTTCCAGCAATGGGTTTGTCAAACTGTATTCTCTCTTTTGCATAACGCAAAGCGGTGTCATAACAATCCATTGCAGCACCAATGGCACCCCAAGCAATTCCGTATCTGGCAGAATCCAAACACATCATTGGAGCTCCAAGACCCGATTTTCCTGGCAATAAATTTTCTTTCGGAACTTTTACATTATCAAAAATCAACTCACCAGTGGCACTTGCACGAAGTGACCATTTGTTGTGCGTTTCTGGAGTGGTAAAACCTTCCATGCCACGTTCTACAATTAATCCGTGAATTCTACCTGATTCGTCTTTTGCCCAAACTACTGCAACATCTGCAAATGGAGCATTAGATATCCACATTTTGGCACCATTCAATAAATAATGGTCGCCCATATCTTTAAAGTTGGTAGTCATTCCACTCGGGTTCGAACCATGATCAGGTTCTGTCAATCCAAAACAACCCATGAATTCTCCAGTTGCTAATTTTGGCAAATATTTCATTCTTTGTTCCTCTGTTCCAAATTTCCAAATAGGATACATCACTAATGAAGATTGAACCGATGAAGTAGAACGAACACCAGAATCACCTCTTTCTATTTCTTGCATAATCAAACCATAAGAAATTTGGTCTAATCCTGCACCACCATATTCTTCTGGAATGTACGGACCAAAACCACCAATTTCTCCCAAACCTTTAATGATTTGTTTAGGAAATTCAGCGCGTTGTGCATAATCTTCAATTATTGGAGAAACTTCGCGTTTTACCCACGCACGAGCAGAATCTCTAACTAATTTATGTTCTTCTGTTAGCAAATCGTCTAACATGTAATAATCTGGAGCTTGAAATAAATCTGGTTTCATAATTATTGTATATTGTATGAATGTATATTGTAAATTGTATTGCGTTTTGTTTTCACGAAAACGTTTGCAAAGTTAAGAAAACAAAATTGAGTAATTGTTCAACGTTTGTTATTTTTTAGAAGCTAATCCAGCTATTCGCTCTATCTTTTCCTTTTTAAAGAAAAAAGAAAAAGGATGCCGCTGCTATCTGGGCTAGAGCTACATCTTCAAGTAGAAATCTTTTGTAAGATTAATGTAATCATCAGTGTATTCATGACGACTGATTTCTATAACCAATTCGTCTGCTGTTAAAACAGAAAGTTCGTAACGTTTAAAAGCAAGTAAACTTCTAACAAATGGAGTTGAATGTGAACCTTTTAAACGAGTAACTTTTACGGGAAAAAGTTCTACTTCGGCACATAAATCTATAAATCGTTCTTCCTCTTTATAAGGAATAATTACGGCAAAAATTCCATTTTCAGAAAGTAATAAATCGGCAGCCTCAATCAAATCTTCAAAAGGTAAAGCCTCTTGAAATCTTGCCAAATCACGCTGAGAACTGTTAGTTTTATAATCTTCAGAATAAAATGGAGGATTTGAAATGATAATGTCATACAAATCTTCTGGTTCATCAACAAACTCATCCAAACCAGCATGAAAACAAAATAATCTATCAGACCAAGGAGAATTTTCGAAGTTTTCTACACATTGTTCGTAGGCTTTTTCATCAATTTCTAAAGCATCAATTTGTTCGGCATGGCTTCGTTGGGCTAACATCAATGACAAAATTCCTGTTCCAGCTCCAATATCCAAAACCGAAAACGGATTATTATCAACAGGACACCAAGCACCAAGTAAAACGCCATCTGTGCCAATTTTCATAGCACATTTGTCTTGTTTAACGGCAAATTGTTTAAATGTAAACATAGTTATAAAATTCCAATATTTTAAATTCCAAATTCCAAGTAGAACTAATGGTAAATTTAGGATGTTTTAGATATAATAGTAGAAAGCCCTTCGACTGCGCTCAGGGTGACAATTATAAATACTAAAAACTGTGACTGCGACTGAAATCTATAAGTACATCTCCACCAAACCTTCCGGTAAATCCATGATTACTTTCTTGTTTTCTCTATCAATTTTAACCAAAAACTGATCAATCATAGGAACAAGTATTTCAACATTGCCATTGATTACTTCAAAAAGCGGTTGTGCTGAAGTATCGTTTATAGAAACAATTTTTCCAAAAACACCTAAACGTTGATCTTCAATTTCAAAACCTATAACTTCGTGAAAGTAGAATTTGTTGCCTTCAAGTTTTGGCAACATAGTTAAAGGAAGATAAACTTCGCAATTGATGATTTCATCTGCTTGTTCTTCGTTATCAACATCTTCAAATTTAACTCGAAGAAAATCGCCTTTGTGTATATTGCAATTTTCAATAAAAAATGGAACCAGATTTTTGTTGAATTCAACAAAAATCGATTCCATATCTTCATATAACTCGGGTTCGTCTGTATCTAAATAGATAAGGACCTCACCTTTAAAACTAAATTTTTTAGCGATTTTGCCTAAGTAGAAACAATCTTCTTTACGCATTTGCTTCGCCTGTTCGTTTCACTCGAGTTCGCAACAAATTAAGCTTCAGTTTCTTCGCTAGCTTCTTCATCAGCTGGAGCTTCTTCTACTGCAGTAGTTTCCTCTACAGCAACTTCAGCAACAACCTCTTCGGCAACTTCGGCAACTTCTTCTTCAACAACTTCTGGTGCTTCAGCAGCTTTCAAAGCTTCAGCAGCAGCATTGGCACGTTTTTCGTTAGCAGCAGTTTCAGCTTTCAATGCTTTAGCTTTAGCTTCCGCTTGTTTTTTAGACAAGCCATCTTTTTTAGCGTCAACTTTTCCAGCTTTTTCTTCTATCCAAGCAGCTAATTTTGCATCAGCTTGCTCTTGAGTTAAAGCACCTTTACGAACGCCACCATCTAGGTGATGTTTCAACAAAGCACCTTTGTAAGAAAGAATTGCTCTAGCAGTATCTGTTGGTTGAGCACCATTGTGTAACCATTGTACCGCTTGGTCAAGTGTTTGGATTGTAAGTTCCTAATTTTTCAAGGAATCTACCATCTCTTTTTGAGCGAGCATCAGCCGCTACGATCCAGTAAAATGGTTTTTGTTTTTTACCGTGTCTTTGTAATCTAATTTTTACTGACATAATCTTTTTGATTAAATTTTGAGGTACTCGACCTCGATTAATTAAGGCTGCAAAGATATAAAACTTTTTCATTCAAACTAATACATTCTAAAAAAATACTTTTTTGTCGATTTTTAGTTAAAAAAAATAGCTTAATTCATGAAAAAAACTATTTTTGTGGTTGTAAAACCTATTTAAAATGAAAAAAATAGTTTCCTTATTAGTAGTTACACTTGCCTTGGCATCTTGTAGTGAAGAAGTTAAATTTAGTAATCCTGCATTTCAGGCTTATCGCGATGATGTTTTTTTTAATGGTGTTGATGTAAAAGCCTATAAATCAACTAATGGAGCTTTAAAGCTTGTAGCTCTTGCACAAGATGAAGAAGTAGAAATTGATATAGCTAGTGAAGCAAAAGGCACTTATTACCTTGGTACTACAAATCTTAATACTGTAGCTTCCTATTCTTCATCATTCAATGATATTAATTTGTATTATGAAACTAAAATTATCAATGGTCCAGTTGCTAAAATGAATACTCAAATGTTTGCAGGTGGAACAGGATATACTCCAGATTGTGTTTTGTTAGATGGTGGCTATGCGTGCAATAGCTCTCATGCTACCACAGGTGGTTCAGGTTCAGGTTTAACCTTAAGTGTCATTACAAATACTAGTGGTGTAGTAACATCTGTTAAAGTTGCTTCGCCGGGTAATGGTTATAAAACAGGCGATTTAATAACAATTACTGGTGGAGGTAATAATGCCAAAGTAAGAGTTTTAAATGTAGAAGGAAGTAATGGTGAAGTTGTTATTACAGAAAACACAGGAAGTACAGTTACAGGTACCTTTAAATTTAATGCAATAAATGCTAACAATAACCCGCTTGGATTAGAAATGGTTAACTTTCAATATGGTACTTTTTATAAAATTCCAATTATCCCTTCGCCATAAACTATAGAAGATAAATAAAAAAGCCGTTCTCATTTGAGAACGGCTTTTTTTGTTAAAATAATAATTATTAGGTAATTGATAGTATATTGTAGTTTATTTAGTGTACCTTTGACAGGAATTTTAAAATAAAATTATGAATATTTTTGTTGGAAGTCTTCCTTGGAGTATAGAGGAAGCAGATTTAAGAGAGTCTTTTGAAGTGTACGGATCGGTTAGTTCTGTTAAAATTATTACTGATAAATTTACTGGAAGAAGTAAAGGTTTCGGTTTTGTTGAAATGGAAAGCGATGAAGAAGCTGAAAAAGCAATTACTGAATTGAACGGTGCTTCTGTTGAAGGTCGTACAATTGTAGTAAACAAATCAGAACCAAAACCAGAAGGAGAAAGAAAATCTTTTTCTAACAACCGTCCAAGTGGTGGTGGTTACAATGGTGGTGGTAATTCTCGTGGTGGTGGTTCAAGCTACAACGATAGAAACAGTGGTGGCGGTAACAGAGGAAGATACTAGTTTTTCAAACTTATTATACTACAAAACCATTCGAGAATTCGGATGGTTTTTTTTTTACGCTGAACTTGTTTCAGAGTCTCAATTTTTTTTTCTGGAGCGAATTGTTTGGGTTTTATCAGTAATCCATTTTCCTGCTACCTTTCCAAAGCTACTATTGTTGCCTGAGGTTCTCGAAGGCAACAATAGTAGGCTTTTCCCTTGCATCAGGGCTCAATAGTAATTCATTTGTCTTTTTGTTAATAACTAAAATTGACAATCTCTTCCTTAAAATGTACTTTTGATAAATCACAAAAAATAAATTCAAAATCCCAAAATGTATCACTTTACAATTGGAATTTGGAGTTTTATAATTGGAATTTTATAAAGTATGTATTTAATATTCGACACCGAAACAACAGGATTACCAAAAAGTTGGGCAGCACCAATTTCTGACACAGACAATTGGCCTAGATGTATCCAAATAGCGTGGCAGTTGCATGACGATATGGGAAATCTTATTGAGCATCAAGATTATCTTATTAATCCAGAAGGTTTCAATATCCCTTACGATGCCGAAAGAGTTCACGGTATTTCAACAGAATTGGCTCAAGAACAAGGCATCCAACTCAAAGAAATGTTAGAGAAATTCAACGTAACTTTATCCAAAGCCAAATATATTGTTGGACAAAACGTTGGGTTTGATATCAACATCATGGGTTGCGAATTCTACCGAATGGGAATTCATTCTCCAATGTCGCAAATGCCTATTTTAGATACTTGTACAGAAGTTACAGCATCACTATTAAAACTTCCTGGTGGGAGAGGCGGAAAATTCAAATTGCCTACCTTAACCGAATTGCATTTCTATCTTTTCAACGAACCCTTTGCAGAAGCACACAATGCCACTGCCGACGTAGAAGCTACAACACGTTGTTTCTTAGAATTAATTCGCACCGATGTTTTTACTAAAGAAGAACTTGATGTAGAACCCGAATATTTTGAAGATTTTCAATTAAAAAATCCAAGATCTGTTCAATTAATTGGATTAAAACACATCAATCTTAAAGAAGCTTCTGAACAAATCAGAAAAAAACTTCAAAAAAGTGAAGTAGAAACAGTTCAAACCACTATTTCTGATGCTGATAAAAAAGATTTTAAACAATCTCGATTTGCACATTTACACAATCATACACAGTTTTCAGTTTTACAATCTACCATTTCCATTCCTTCGTTAGTTGCCGCAGCTGCTAAAACAAAAATGCCTGCTGTAGCCATGACCGATACTGGAAATATGATGGGTGCTTTTCATTTTGTAAGTGCAGTTATGAATCATAACAAAGCGGTTAAACCCAAAATTGAAGCAGCAATGGCAAATGGCGAAGAACCAACTGACCATGAAATTACTCCAATCGTTGGTTGCGAGTTCAATATCTGCGACAATCATAAAGACAGAACCAAAAAGGATAATGGTTATCAAGTAGTCTTTTTAGCAAAAAATAAAAAAGGCTATCACAACTTAGCCAAAATGTCTTCTATTGCCTATATCAACGGGTTTTATTATGTTCCTAGAATTGATAAATCGGTAGTTGAGCAATACAAAGAAGATCTTATTGTTTTATCGGGAAATTTATATGGTGAAATTCCTAGTAAAATTTTAAATGTTGGCGAAAATCAAGCCGAAGAAGCACTAATTTGGTGGAAAGAACAATTTGGTGATGATTTTTATTTAGAAATCATGCGCCATAATCAAGAAGACGAAAATAGAGTTAATAAAACTTTGATAGAGTTTTCGCAAAAGCACAAAGTAAAATTAGTCGCCACAAATAACACCTATTATGTAAATAAAGAAGACGCCAATGCGCACGATATTTTATTGTGTGTAAAAGATGGTGAAAAACAAGCCACACCAATAGGCAGAGGCAGAGGTTATAGATATGGATTGCCCAATCAGGAATATTATTTCAAATCAGAAGAAGAGATGAAAAAACTATTTACTGATTTGCCCGAAGCTATTATCAACGTTCAAGAGATAATAGATAAAGTAGAGTCCTATTCGTTGTATCGCGATGTTTTGCTTCCAAAATTTACAATTCCTGAAGAATTTTTAAATCCAGAGGATGAAGCCGATGGTGGAGTTAGAGGTGAAAACGCCTATTTGCGTCATTTAACCCTACAAGGTGCTCAAAAACGATATGTACAAATTACTCCAGAAATTCAAGAACGATTAGATTTTGAATTACTAACGATTTCAAATTCTGGTTATCCGGGTTATTTTTTAATTGTACAAGATTTCATTGCCGAAGCCAGAAAAATGGATGTTTCGGTTGGTCCAGGTCGTGGTTCTGCTGCTGGTTCTGCGGTGGCTTATTGTTTAGGAATTACCAATATTGACCCCATTAAGTACGATTTGCTTTTTGAGAGATTCTTGAATCCAGATAGGGTTTCGATGCCCGATATTGATATTGACTTCGACGATGAAGGTCGTGGTCGTGTTATGGAGTATGTAATAAAAAAATATGGTTCCAATCAGGTGGCTCAAATTATTACTTATGGCAAAATGGCAACCAAATCGGCCATTCGTGATACGGCTCGTGTATTGGATTTACCACTTTTTGAAGCCGATAGAATTGCAAAATTAATTCCAGGAATGATGCCTTCTAAATGGAATTTGGCTCGCTTTATTTCAGAAAAAGAAGAAGACGTCAAAAAAGCTTTACGTTCTGATGAATTTGACAGAGTAAAAGAATTAATTGCCATTGCTAATGACGGAGAATTATCTGGCGAAACCATTCAACAAGCTAAAGTTCTAGAAGGTTCACTTCGCAATACCGGAATTCACGCTTGCGGGGTTATTATTACGCCTAGTGATATTACCAATTTCGTCCCGGTTACCACAGCCAAAGATTCTGAATTATATGTAACCCAATTTGACAACTCGGTTGCTGAAAGTGCCGGATTACTGAAGATGGACTTCTTGGGTTTGAAAACCCTAACCTTGATAAAAGATACAGTTAAATTAGTAAAGTACAGAACCGGAATTCAACTCGATCCAGATACTTTTCCAATTGATGATGTAAAAACGTATGAATTGTTTCAAAGAGGTGAAACGGTTGGGATTTTCCAATACGAATCTCCCGGAATGCAAAAATACCTACGCGATTTAAAACCCACAGTTTTCGGAGATTTAATTGCCATGAATGCGCTTTATCGTCCTGGTCCATTGGAGTATATTCCGTCTTTCGTTCGTAGAAAAAATGGCGAAGAGGAAATAAAATACGATTTAGATGCATGCAAAGAATACTTGGGCGAAACCTACGGAATTACGGTTTATCAAGAGCAGGTAATGCTTTTGTCACAATCGTTAGCCGATTTTTCTAAAGGTGATGCCGACATTTTGCGAAAAGCAATGGGAAAAAAAGATCGCCCAACGTTGGATAAAATGAAACCAAAGTTTGTAGAACAAGCCGCTGCAAAAGGTCATGACGCTAATATTTTAGAGAAAATTTGGAAAGATTGGGAGGCTTTTGCAAGTTATGCTTTTAACAAATCACACTCCACATGTTACGCTTGGATTGCTTATCAAACGGCTTATTTAAAAGCACATTATCCTGCAGAATATATGGCAGCTGTTCTTTCTAATAACATGAACGATATTAAGCAAGTTTCGTTTTTTATGGAAGAATGTAAGCGCATGGGATTGCAAGTTCTTGGTCCAGATGTAAACGAATCGTATTATAAGTTTACGGTAAACGAGAACAATGCAGTACGTTTTGGAATGGGAGCCGTTAAAGGAGTTGGAGCCAATGCAGTGGATACTATTGTTCAGAGCAGAAAAGATGCTTCTTATAAATCCATTTTTGATTTAGCTAAAAAAATTGATTTGCGTGTGGCCAATAAAAAAGCTTTTGAAAGTTTGGCTTATGCCGGAGGATTTGATTGTTTTACCGATACACATCGTGCACAATATTTCCACATTGAAGGCGAAGGAATTACATTTTTAGAAAAAGCCATGCGATTTGGGTCTAAATTTCAAGAAAACGAAAATTCTTCTCAAGTAAGTTTGTTTGGTGAAGCTAGTGATGTTCAAATTGCCGAACCCGTGGTGCCACCATGCGACGAATGGAGTACAATGGAAAAATTAGCCAAAGAAAAAGAAGTGGTTGGAATTTACATTTCAGGACATCCGCTTGACGATTATAAATTTGAAATGAAATATTTTTGCAATGTAAAGCTAGCGCATTTAAAAAGTTTAGGAAATTTAATAGGCAAAAATTTATCCTTTGGAGGCATTGTTACCAACGTGCAATACCGTACGGGGAAAAACGGAAAAGACTGGGCAATGTTCACTCTTGAAGGATTTGACGAAAGTTATGATTTTAGAATTTTTGATGAAGAGTATCTAAAATTCCGTCATTTTTTGGTCAATAATCAGTTTATTTATGTTAAAATTAATGTAAAAGACGGTTGGGTAAATCGCGAAACCGGTAAAAAATCAGATCCGCGAATCACTTTTCTTGATGCTAAATTTTTGGCTGATGTTTTACCCACTTTTGCCAAAAAATTAGCGGTGCAACTCAATATTAAAGAAATCAAACACGATTTAATTCAACAATTGAGTGCTGTTTTTCAACAAAATGAAGGCGATAAGCAAGTAGATTTTGAAGTAGTAGAAACCGAAATTGTTAAAAGAACCATAGAAACTATTGCTGCTCCAATGCCCATTCCTTCGGTTGAATTAACTGATGATGAATCAGAAGTTGAAGACGAAATTATTGAAGTAGAAACCGATAATGAAGAAGAAATTCCGATGGAAATAACTAAAACAGAAGTAGAGGAAATTCGAAAAATAACTTCGTTAGAAATGAAAAGCAGAAAACTAAAAGTAAAAATTTCAAAAGAATTATTGGAACAATTAGAGCAGTTGCAGGTTGATTTTAGATTGAATTAAAATGGATAAAAAGAAAGTATATTTATTTATTGGCGAAAGTGGTGATGCTTCTTTTTATGCAAAAAAAAGTAAACTTTTTTCTTGGGACTGATGGTTTTCAACCATTATTATTGCTTGGTTTGATTGTGTTAGAAGATAAAAAAGAAATTTATAATTTATACGATTTTGAAAAATTTGGAAGTAAAAGCAGTAATTATTATCATCCAAAAAAGAATAAATTTGAATTAGAAAAAGCGAGCGAATTTAAAACCGACGAATATATAAACAAAAAAAGCAATCTTTGATTAGCCTCACCAATACTGGTAACCTCTGCAAGTGCAGATTGTGCTATATCAAAATTGTTAGTGAAAATATAACATAATATGTTATAAATAACAACACAACTACTTAATAATTAACATATTTGTAGTTTTGTATTACAATCAAAAAAAAATAAGATATACCATTTCACAATGAAATTACTAAAAATAAAACCTTCTAAAAGTTTAAACAAAGCGTATTACAAGCAATCGCTTACGCGTGAACAAATGGAACTTTTTAAAAAAGAACTCCAAAACACGTTTAATCATATAGATGAAAAACAAGACGAAGAATATCATAAAAATGTTATTGCCGACTTGTTTAAAAATGTGTATTGCAAAGACAAATATTTGGTAAACGTTAATAAAAAAGAAGATTTAGTAATTCGTTTAGGAAACGCAACTACCGATGATGTGGGTGTTTTACTAGAATTTAAAAAACCAACCGAAAAACGCGATATGGTTTCGGCAAACAATGCCAATGTAAAAGCCATGCAAGAAGTAGTTTTGTATTATTTGCGTCAAACGGTTGATCATGATAATCATAAAATAACCAACATTGTAGTTACTAATATTTATGAATGGTTTATTTTTGATGGCGTATGGTTTGAAAAAAATATTTTTAGAAATTCTAAACTAAAAAAAGAGTATTTAGCCTACAAAACTTCGGGTCACGACACTAAATATTTTTACGAAAACATTGCTGCAAAGCATCTTGTAGAATTTACTGAAGAAATTCCGTGTACCTATTTCAATCTTTTAGATTACAAAAAAAATATTGAAGACGATAATGATAAAAACGACGAAGAATTAATTGATTTATACAAAATTCTTTCGCCAGAACATTTATTAAACAAAAAATTTGCCAATGACAGTAATTCCTTAAATACCGATTTCTATAACGAATTACTCTACATCATTGGGCTTGAAGAAAGCAAAGACACTGCCAAAAAAACCATTCGCAGAATAAATGAAGCCGAACGAAACGAAGGTTCGCTTATAGAAAACACCATTTCTAAACTAAAAACAAAAAAATATTTAGGTTACGAAAACAACGAAGAAACCGAAAATCAATATTATGAAATAGCACTAGAATTGTGTATTACTTGGCTGAATCGTATTTTGTTTTTAAAATTATTAGAATCGCAATTGATTAAATATCATAGAGGCGATGCAGCAAATTATGCGTTTTTAACCTACGATAAAATAAAAGATTTTGACGAATTAGAGGAGCTGTTTTTTGAAGTTTTAGCCGAAAAAGTAGAAGACAGAAAATCATCAATTGCAACAAAATATGCACACATTCCGTATCTAAACAGTTCGTTGTTTGAAATGACCGATTTAGAAAAAAATGCTTTGGCTTTGAGCAACCTAAAAGATAGATTAGAATTTGAGGTTTATAAAAAATCAGTTTTAAAGAAAGGAAATAAAGAAGACATAAAACCCAAAACCAGTTTAAATTATTTGTTAGATTTTCTTGATGCCTACAATTTTGCCAGCGAAAGCAACGCCAAAATTCAAGAAGAAAATAAATCTATCATTAACGCATCGGTGCTGGGGTTGATATTTGAAAAAATCAATGGTTATAAAGACGGTTCGTTCTTTACGCCAGGTTTCATTACCATGTATATGTGCAGAGAAACCATTAGAAAAGCGGTGGTTGAAAAGTTTAAAACCAATTTCCCTAAGTGTGGTAACATAATCAATTTTGACGATTTAAAAGACAAAATAGATTATACCGATAAAACACAACGACAACTAGCAAACAAACTGATTAATGATATAAAAATTGTAGATCCAGCTGTAGGTTCAGGACACTTTTTAGTTTCGGCTCTTAATGAAATGATTGCTATTAAAAGCGATTTGCAAATTCTTTCATTTGCCAATAGCGACCGAGTAAAAGGCTACACCATAACACTGGACAACGACGAACTCATTATTCAAAACCAAGAAACCGACAAGCTTTTTGAATACACACTCAACCAAAACAATAACATAATTCCCGATTTGCAAAACTTGCAAGAAACACTTTTTCATGAAAAACAAACCATCATAGAAAATTGCCTTTTTGGTGTGGACATCAACCCAAAAAGTGTGATGATTTGCCAACTGCGATTGTGGATAGAATTATTAAAAAATGCCTATTACTTAGCTCCCTCTCCTTCGGAGAGGGCGGGGGGTGAGGTTTTACAAACTCTCCCAAATATTGACATCAATATCAAAACCGGAAACTCCTTAATTTCTAAATTTGCCATTAAAGACAATATTTTTGAACGCATTACTGGTTTTCAAAAAAAGCTTCAAGAATATAAAAATTGGGTACATATTTATAAAAGCACCAACGACAAAAAAGCCAAAGCCGTTCTAAAAGAAAACGTACAACGTTTTAAAGACGAGTTTAAACTAGCCGATTTGCGGGTAACTAAACTGCAAAACGAACTGCGAAAACTAAAAGGTGAATACTATGACAAATACCAAACCCACCAGTTTTTTGCCAGCGAACTGACTGAAAAAGAGCTAAAAGCCAAAGAAAAACTAGAAGCAGCAATTAACGATATACAATTAGAAATACAACAATTCAAAGACAACCCCATTTATAAAAACGCCTTTGAATGGCGGTTTGAATTTCCTGAAGTATTAGATGATAACGGAAATTTTATGGGGTTTGATGTGGTGATTGGAAATCCGCCTTATTTTTCATTGGGAGCAGATGAATTATTAAAAGCAGTATCTGAAAAATACAAGACTTACTCCCAAACAGGGGATATTTATTCGTTGTTTTATGAATTGTCTAATTCGCTATTAAAAAATGAGGGTTTTCAAAGTTTAATAACTTCTAACAAGTGGATGAGGGCAAATTATGGTTTGCTATACCGAAAGTTTATTATCGAAAAAACAAATCCTTTATTATTAGTTGATTTTGGACAGAATTTAATATTTGAAAATGCAACAGTTCATACCAATATTATTATTTCGCAAAATAGTAATTTTAAAAACACTTTTTCGGGAATAAGATTCGAGGATAACAATTTTTATAATTTTAAAGACACTTTGAAAAATTATATTGAAAATAATATTATTAATAATCTAAATTTTGATGAAAATGTTTGGAATATTATTAGTAATGATATTTTTAAAATAAAATTGAAAATTGAAAAGAAACACAAACCATTAAAAGAATGGGATATAAAAATTTTAAGAGGGATTTTAACAGGTTTGAACGAAGCTTTTATTATTGATGATGATACAAAACAAAAATTAATTGAAGATGATATTGAAAGTAAAAAATTCATTAAACCAATTTTAAGAGGACGGGACACTAGAAAATATTATGCAGAATTTAAAAACTTTTGGTTAATAAATATTCCAAAAGGCTACACAATAAAAACAAAATTAAACTCAGGAAACGTAGTTATGGAACCACCACCACCATCTTATGGAAATGTTGTCTATGATGATGCTTGGGAATGGTTTAGTAAAAATAATTTTGCAATTGCAAATCACTTATACAATTATAAATCTAAAGCTATAAAGCGAGAAGATAAAGGAGATTATTGGTGGGAACTAAGAGCTTGTTCCTACTTGGCAGCATTTGAAAATCCTAAAATAATTTTTTCCGAAATTGTATCCGAACCACAATTTTATTACGATGAGCAAGGATATTATCCAGAAGCAACAGTTTTCTTTATTTCGGGTAATCATTTAAAATTTTTGACAGCATTATTAAATTCAAAAGCGGTTACATTTTTCTTTAAAAATTTTTATATGGGTGGTGAATTAGTAGGTAAAATTAGATATAAAAAAGCGTTTATAGAAAATGTTCCTATTCCTAAACCAACATTAGAACAAGAAAATATTATTGAAAATTTAGTCAACCAAATCCTTTCCCTCAAAAAAGAAAACCCCAAAGCCGATACCAGCCAGTTAGAAGAAGAAATTGATACCTTGGTTTACCAGTTATATGAGTTAACAGATGAGGAGGTTGAAGTGGTGAAGAATAGTTAGATGATATAGAAATAAAAGTTATTAACAATGAGAAGATTTTATTTGATGGTTATTTGATAAAGAAGCAATAAATTTACATAAAGTCCTTATAAATAAAGAAAAGTTTATTTGATGGTTATTTGATTATGGAGGAAGAAAAGTTAAAATGGCAAAACTTATAAAATATAAAATAGTAAATCATTCAGGGTTAAAACTACAACCTCGAGATATTCCTTTACTCAAAAAAAATAATTATACCACAAATAATGATTCTGTTGGAGGTGATGCACCAAAAAATGTAATTAATGTTTATGTTCCTTTACTCAAAAAAAATAATTATACCACAAATAATGATTCTGTTGGAGGTGATGCACCAAAAAATGTAATTAATGTTTATGAATATGGTAAAGTTAAAAAAGCTAAACCTTCTAAATGGACAAAATACATCGCAAAAATAGGTCATAAATGGTATCCCAATGAAAGCATTACCGAACAGTTATTGACTGATTTAGGAAAATGTTTTTCTATATCAATAGCTAATTCTAAATTAGTATTTGCTGAAAATTATATTCGTTTTCTTAGCGAACATTTTCATACTAACGAGCAAATGTTAGAACATGGCGCCGATATTTTGT
>JAIFLT010000054.1 GCA_020048955.1 Flavobacterium sp. | reverse complement strand
GTAGGTTTTTTGATTCATAAATTAACCCTTGAATTTACAAGGGTTAAAGGATATTTTTTGCCTGTTTTTAAATTTTGTCGGTTGATAGTGAATTTATTTATATAAAATTATCAAATTAAAAAATATATACAAAAATGGAATTGGATTCCATTTTTGTATATATTTGTAAAAATTTTATTCATGGCTTGGGAAAGAAAAATTAATACAAAGATTGTAGAATATCAAAAAAATTTTAGAGCAATTGCCATTATGGGTGTTAGACAAAGTGGCAAAACTACTATTTGTAAATCTATTTTTAAAGATTATAAGTACTATAATTTTGAAAATATAAATACACAAAAATTTGCCCTTGATGAGCCACAAGATTTTTTAAATCAAAATGTTGACGGTGCTGTTTTTGACGAAATCCAAAGAGTCCCCATTTTGTTTAATTATTTGCAAGAAATTTTAGATAACACTTCAAAAAGAGGAAAATATATTTTAACAGGAAGTAGCAATTTTTTGTTAAATGAAAAAATTACTCAATCTCTTGCAGGCAGGGTTGGTTATATTGAGATGTTTCCATTTAGTTATAGTGAAATAAAAAATGCTAATCAATATTCCATTTGGCATCATATTTTTTATGGTGGATTTCCCGAAGTATGGGTAAATGACATTAATCCTGCTATTTTTTATCCAAATTATATACAAACAGTTATTGAGCGTGATATTAGACAACTTATTAATCTAAAAAATATTAATTTATTTCAAAACTTCATTTTTTATTTAGCAACATTTGCAGGACAAGAAATAAATTTTGCAAAAATAGCCATGGAGTTAGGTGTCGATTTAAAAACGGTTCAGTCGTGGATAGGTTATTTAAAAGTTGCTGGCATAATTTATTTATTGCAACCCTACTATGCCAATTTTGGAAAAAGAGTAGTAAAAAAATCTAAGTTATATTTTATTGATTCAGGAATTTTATGTGCTTTATTGAAAATAAATGAAATTAGTCATTTAGAGAATCATCCTTTGAAAGGTCCCATTTTTGAAAATTATTGTATTATGAATTTAGTAAAAGAAAATTCTTTTAGATTACAAAAATCTAATTTTTATTTTTGGCGAAGCAATAATGGTGTAGAAGTTGATTTGATTATACAAAACGGATTAAATCATATTTTGGTTGAAATAAAATCGGGAAGTAATTATAATTCTAAATGGTTTAAAAACATTGAATTATATAAAAGTTATTCAAATTATGAGTCAAAACAAGTGCTAATTTATTCAGGAACTGAAGAAATTTTATATGGTGATAACAAAGTAGTATTACCCTATACCAAAATGAGCTATTTATTATGATTTATAAAGATATAAGATTAAAGTTGTTTACTCTTATAATCAATATTTTCAGATAAAGTAGTAAATTATTGCAAAAATCTTGCTAAGCTGTTTTAAAAATAAACAACGCATTTTTAACTACTTCAATATAACATTTGCCAATAGCTATTATGGTTTCGGTTTTTTTTAGTGTTTTAGTAACTCTGTTATATACCAAAAACAAATATAAATTAGTGCAATAAAAAGTTACAATTTTTTTTTATTTTTTAATGACTTTTATGGTTCGAGTCCCTTTTTCTGTTATTATTTCAAGGAAATATATGGCTTGAGGCAAAGTAGCTACATCTAAATTTATTTCAAGTGAATTATTAGATATAGTTTGCCAAATTTTACTGCTTTGGTCATAAATAGTTGCTTTTAGTACGTTGTTTTCTGATGCTTTGATGTGTAAAACTTCATAAAAAGGATTTGGAAATACCGCTACTTGAAACGAAGCTTCTATTTCTTCCACAGATAGGTTTTGATAGACTTTTACTTCTTGGTTGCGGTTACCATTAGCATCATACGAATATTGAATGTATGACCCTGTTGGATAAATTACTTTTGTTAATCTTTGTAAATTATCATATTCGTAGTTTATGGTTGACTGTGCCGATATTCCTATGCTTAGGAATAAAAAGGCGATGATGATTGAGTTTTTCATTATAATATTCGATTATAGTTATATTTATTGAGTTTTCTATTATAAGTTAATTTTATTTATATATAAATAATCTACCTGCAAAATTTGATTAAATGCAAAACCTATTCTATTGCCATAAAATATAGGGTCTATATTTACTGTTTTGACATAATTATTATTTACAAAAACTGCTATTTTACTACCAATTTTTCTTAAAATATACTTATTATATTGTGTCCAATATTCATTCATAGAATCAGATCGAATTGAAAATAAATTCTTATAAAAGGCATTTCCAGTGGCTGATAAATCGATTGTTTTTGGGTTCAATAAAAATTCTGAAAATAAATTATATTTTATTCCAACATTATCAAATCCAAATATCAAACCGTTATATTTTGGATTAACACTATTGATTATATTATTTGATTTAAAACCAATTTCTATTTGATAATTATCATTTTGAGTTAGTGAATTTAAGAATATTGAAGATGAATAAGTATCTGTAAGTGTATTGTTTATCATATAAAAATATCCATTTGAAATTGAAGCAATAACCCCATTTGAATTTCCTACTTGCCAATTATTACTATTGTTATTAAAATCTTCAACCAACAATGGTTGCAACACTTCTGTAGTAATTGCATCTATTTCTGTATAATACTTTTTATTATATACTTCAATAAATTGTTCTCTTACATTATAAATATCTTCATTTTCTGAACAGGAAAATAAAAACAAAACGATGATTAAATAATATTTTTTCATAGGTATCTTTATTTTTTAGGAGTTACTATTATTTCGTAATCACCAGGTACATTAAAAACAATTTTTGTTAATATTCTATTATTGTTTGTATCGGTATATTCTACTATAACTGTTAATGGGAAATTTATATCTTCCAAAGCAATTCCGGGTAAATTATCGTCATAAGAATCATTAAATTCTTTTGAAAAATTGTTATTTTCTGAATAAATTTTGGAATAATAATCATCTTTAGTTTTTTCGTAATTATTAGAATTTATACTTACATATCTGTATTTACTGTTCTTTTTATATACTTCAACATTTGTTTTTTCTGATTTATATTCAATGGTATAAGTATTGGTAGCATCAACATTTTTTGATTCTTCTAAAATTCTTTCTATTTTTTTATTTTCTTCTTCAATGTTATACTCTTTACCTGAAAAAACTCCTTGTAATTTTGTGTTGTATTTACCTTGAACTATATTATTGATTATTTCATTTTGATTATTAATGATTTTTTCACTAATGTTTACGTCTGCAATTGAAACCTGTTCCTTACATTCTTTTGCTTCTATTTGATATTTTCCACCATATAGTCCGGCTATACTTATACCTAAACTATTAAAGGATGATTTACTTTTTAATGGCATCAAAACATTAGAAGTAGAATTTGATTTTACTAAGTCATAATATATTTCTTCACTAATTCCTAGGTCATCTATTTGACTATTCAACATTTGAGTAGGTCCATAATTTCCTGTTAATCTTTCTAATAAGGGGATTAATTTTTCTCCAACAACACCAGTTAATTGATTAGTTCCAAAAAAATGAGTATTGACTTTTAATTTTATTGGTAAATTAAATTTACTGTTATTAACTATTGTAGCACTATAAATAGCACAAACATTATTATTTGAAGGTTGATATTGAAAAATTTTGTATGAAAAGAAATTATTTTTCCAATGGTTCCATTCTTCATCAGAACTCGCTTTCCTTAATTGTCTGTTAATAACATATGCTTTTGAGGCAATTATTTCGTCTAATTTTTGTTTTACAAAGCCATTGAAATTTTCATCAGTAATAATATCGGTACCAGAATACAAATTGCTAACAATTTTTAGTTTATGTAAATTATCAACTACTGTTTCGCCTGTTAAATTTGATTCTAAATGGTCTTTCCAATATATGTTTAGATAATCATATTTTTTTCCGGTATATTCAATGTTTTTTAGACTTTCAATAATATTTGCATAATCAAATGTATTGTAAATATCTTTTATGTTATTGCGAAAATATACTTTAATATAATTTCTTTTCTGAAAGTCTGAAAGGTTATTAACTTCATTTGTTAATTTGTTATAATTAGGATAAAAATTTGCTAAATCAATTAATTTATCATCTTCTGTATTTCGTAATGCGTTTAAGAAGACTTCTTTTTTATGAGTGTCATTTTTAAATTCATTCCAACATAATTGGGCATCATTATAGTTTGTAACTCTATCTACTGCCATTTTTTCAATGTTTAACCCAAAACTTCCATATTTTTTATATGCATCAAGCAAATCTGAAACATATACCGATTTTTGAATTATTGCTTTTTGTATAATAGAAATGTTTTCTTCATTTGAAAAAGCTTTGTCTATATTTATTAAATCATTTTTATTTAATTTTATCGAGGCTTCTTTGAATAGATTTATCGTATTTTGATTGGTAAAACTTTTTTTAAAGTCAAAAATATCTGATATATTTTGAACTTTATAATTATTAAATTGATTATTTGGAATAACTCTAAAATTGTCAATTGCCAAAAAATCTTCATTTGCTTTTGTTGTCCAAATTTTAAAATCAGGCAAATCGTTTATTTTTTTTACTTTATTAACATTACTAATTTTATCTATTAATAGATTTGTCCCTACTCCTACTAAAAGACCAAGTGAAATATTCAAAGGGTCGTTATTTATTTTTTCAGCACCTTCTTGAGATTTTATAATTCCAGATTGATATCCTAAATATCCACTTCCTGCAATTGAAAGTCCCATTACAGAAATTCCAATTGCATTTTTTCTTTTTTTATAAATCGGTTCGGTTATTGTTTGTCTATTATTATAGTCTGGTTTTGAAACCCCATAAGAATCAACTTTGTATGTGTAACAAGATTGAAAAACTATCAAAATTGTTAGAAATAATATTTTTTTCATTTTTAATTATTTTTATATGATAATTTAATTAATATACCAAAATTAAACTGGTAAAACCTGTTTTTTTCATCAACAAATAAATTGTTTGTGCTTTTATATTCTCCATAAAATATTAACACAGGACTAAACGTGAGATTTAAACCTGCTTTCCACATATGTGAATTTAAGAAAGAACCGCTTAATGATTTTTGAAAAAAACTATCTTTGGTTAATGCTAATTCAGAAAATTGGTAGCCAACACCTAAATATGGTAGCAATAAATTTTTAAATAAAAACCTGTTTGATGGGCAAATTTTAAGAGAAACATAAAAATCTACCCCTCTGTGTCTATATGCAAGTGAATCTGTAGGTATATCTTTTACCAAAGTTGTAATTTCATCTGAAGGTTTAAAATTTGAAGAAAAGTAATTGATATCAAAAAAAATGGGTTTCGTAGTATATTGTAACTTTACATTCATTCCAAATTTTGGATTAAGCTTACCCGTTTCTACATTTTCTGAAAAATTTGAATTCAAAAATTTTGTATTAGCACTCGACAAGCCAATAGCCCAACCGTTTATTTGATTGTTAAACTCAAATTGCTCTCGTTTTTCATATTTTTTTTCTGGAAAGTTTTGTGCATTTAGCATATTGCCACAAAACATAAATATTGTAAAAATATATTTCATATAGCTTTTTATTTATTAAGTATTCTCTCTAACCAACTAATTACAACTCACACACTTCAATATTCTATCTCCGTGTTTTTCTTGACCGGTATCTTTTAAATAGCCGTTTTTACATTGTGGGCAGTCATCGCCTGCTTTGTAGTAGTGAGTTTTCGTTAAATTTGCTTTATTAATCATATTCTTATTTTTGTTAATCTTTTAAATCGAATGTAATAGACAATTGCGAAAAATATGTAACATCATCTGAAATTCTTTTTATAAATTTTGTAATATATTTATTCCATTCTTTATCAGTTTTTGAATTTTTCCAATCTTGATAATAACTATTTAAGTCATCATATAATGGCTTCAATTTATTTTTTTCTCTTATGTTATCATCTCTATTATCATCAAGTTGAGCTAAACGATTCTCAATTAATCTTAACATATCAAACATATTTATATTTATGGATTTTATATTTTCATAATTTTGAATTATTAAATTTAATTGGTCAATTTGAATTTGAGCTGGATTTGGTTTTTTAGAGCCACCGAATGGACTTTTTGGGGAAATTGTACCATACTTATTTGCATTATTCAAAGCGTCTTCTAATCTTTCTTTTTGCCACCACGTAATTAAACCACTAGGATCTACTCCCATAATCGGATTATTATCACAGTAAGCATACAAATTAGTATTCCAAATAGGATCTTCTCCCAAAAAGCGTCCTTGGACTGGGTTGTAGTATCTGGCACGCATAAAGTAGAGATGGTCAGCTTCGTACTGCACTCCATATTTTCCAACATAACGAAATGCATTGGCAAAACCACTTTCGGTTGCTCCTTGGTTTTCTCCAAAAACTCCATAACGATAACTATGTGTTACGGTTTGAGTAGTATTAGTTATTGCGGTTGTGCTTCCTCTGTAATCGTAATGATAATAACTTGGATTAGTTTGGGTTGCATCTAAACGGGCTATCAATCCTAAACCGTGTATGTAATAGGCAGTTGGGTTTCCACTATTGTCGGTTTCCATCAGTACATTATTTCCGCCCACAATGTCTAATAGAAATAAAGTGTTGTTTTTCTTTCTTCTGTTTTCTAATGTATCATATTCATAGGTATTGGCAGGGTTGGTACTGGTTAACAAATTGTCTTTAGGGTCGTAGGTATAAGTACTATTAACTGTTCCTGATAATGATGTTTCGTTCCCATTTCCTGTAGAACTGCCATTATTAAAACCATAACTATTACTACCTTGAGCAGTCATTTTATTACCACTATCGTGTGAATAACTAATTGTTTGAGTTGAAATATTTGGCATAACTGGTACAAAAGGTTCTGTAGAAATTTCTTGTGTATGGTTACCTAAGTTGTCCATAGAATAACTTTGAGCATAAATAACTGTGCCGTCACTTTTTTGGTTGGATATTCCGCTAACTCTACCATAAGTGTCATAACTATAAATGGTTTTTGTACTATTACCATTGGTTTGTTGGTTTAATCGACCATCGCTGTAATAGGAGTATGCAGCAAAATTGTTGTTATTTGCAAAATTATAAACTCGAATTAAACGGTCTAAAGCATCATATTCATAACCTACTTTAAAACCGTTTGGATATTCTATACTCGTGATGTTATCGTTTTCGTCATACGTATATCTTACTCCGTTAGTATTGTTGTTTACAATGGCATCGTTATATTTTACTTGATTTACTCGTTTTAGGGCATCGTAACCAAACGTTAGGGTTTTACCGTTTCGGGTAATCGTGTTAATAGTTTTATCTGTATTGTAAGTATAGGAAGCATAACCATCGTTTTGCAATGTGCCGTCTGCATAATACAGATTGGTAAAAGTAACATTGTTTTGGTCTTTAAAGGTGTTTAGTGTTCCATCGTCATTGTAGGTATAATTTTTAGTATTTCCAGCAAAACTATATTGTGTCAATTGGTCTTTGCTATTGTATGTCAAATCGGTTGAAACTGTCATCGGGTTGATGATTTTTTTCATATTATCGTTAGCATCATATTGATATTGCACCATATTGTTTAGTCCTGTTGGGTCAACCGTTACTTTCTTAATCATATCGTTCAATTCATATTCCATAGTAGTTACCACATTATTTGGGTTGGTAGATGAAGTGGCTCTACTGGCATTGTCATAACCTACTTGGTTGTTGATTATTCCCATTAAACTTGTTGATGTAATGTTACCATAATTGTTATACAAAAAATTAGTATAAATTCCTTCTGGATTGGTTATTTTTTGAGTAGTTCCGTCAGGGTTTGGAATAATGTTAGTTTCGTAGTTTAACGCATCTTTTATCTTGATTAAATTACCGGTTGCATTATAGGTATAGTTTGTTAAAAATCCCCTACCATTACTATGTGTTAAAACATCATTAAAAGAATTGTAAGTAAAAACTTCTGTAATTGTAGTTCCGGGACCTGTTTTGGTAATTTGGGTTACATTTCCATTACTATCATATTGCATACCTCCTGATAAACCATTTACTGAATTATTAATTTGTGTTGGTTTAGTTGGTTGTGAAGTATCTCCGTATGCAATTCCAACATTAGTTGTAGGGTTTACAACCGAAGTTAAATTGCCTAATGTGTTTTGAACCGAATTTGTAATTAAATTTTGTCCATTTCGGGTTGTAGTTACTGTTGCTGATGAAAAATTGTTTGCATTTCCACCGTTGTAATTTGGTGTAACATTTACAGTCGTAGAATAGGCACTTTGCATTTGTGTATTGGTAAGTTTTCTATTTTGATAAGTGTTTTCAATACTGTTCCCAAGTGGCAGTATGATTTGTTTAAGCAAATGGTTTTTCTTTACATCAATAACTGGTTCATAGATATAAGTTGTTATATTGTTATCGGGATCTTTATAAGAACCTAAATCCGAATTGTTGTTAGTATAGGTAAAGACAATTTCACGGCTTAATCCTGTTTCGGTTACTTTGTTTATTAAGTAAGTTCCTGAAAAATAAGTGAAGTTTAACCTTCTGCCACCTGGTGTTTCTACCCATTGCAGATAGGGAATAGACGCGCCAGCATTAGTAACCCATTGTAAAGAAGTGGTATTATTATTTCTATCTTTGATATAGGTTAAAGTCCAAAAACTATTAGGTTGTATTGAAAATTGATATTTTACTTTGTTTTTTGTGGTGTATTCGTAAAGGTTACCATCAACGGATTTAGTGAGCGTAGCATATAAACCTACTGTTTCTGCTGCATAATTATTACCCACTTTTTTAAAGCTATTCATAGTGCCGTCGCCCCAATAAATAATGGTTCTTGGTTCTACAGATGTTGTCCCATCGCCACCATCCACTTCTTTGATATAACAATTATAATTGTGTGTCCAACCTTTACCTAATGGTTCTACACCAATATACCCTTCGGGAAGTTCGGTTAATAAACTATTGTAAGAATGTGTAAATGTTAGTGGCATTTTACCATCAAGATTAAACGAAGTTTTGGAATAGTTGTTAAAATTTCCATCATTAATGGAAAGCATTCTTCCAAAATTTACAGGAGTAATATTTCCTGTAGTATAAAAATCGTTGGATGTTGGTGTAGGAATGGATATAGTTGTATTGGTAAGTAAACGGTATAACCAAACAAATAATTCTCGTCGAGTAATATCAGTATTTGGATTAAAATTAGATGCGTTTGGAATAATTCCCAATTGATAGGCTTTTACTAAATAATAATACATTTCAAAATTAGTTGTACCATTTACATCAGTAAAATTTCCGGATGTCCAAGAGTTGCCTGAACCTAAAGGTGATGGGGCAATATTAAATGTTTCTAATAATAATTTTAATGCGTGTTGTTTATATATTTTGTCTTTTGGACGGAAATGAGTAAAATTTCTATTGAAAGCACTAATGCCATCACCATATTCAAGATAGGATAATGCTAATGCTTCTTTTTTATAAGCTGAGGTTTGCAAATCTATAAACGGAACTGGATAATTATCGGCATGAGTAGTTGCTGTGTTTCCATTTGGTTTATATAACCCTTTGAAGGCAACTTTTGCCAATTCTTCTCTTTTAATAGGGTTGTCGATGTCGGCCGCTTTTTGCTGTTGTTCTATTACATTATTACTACACAAATACTGAAAAATTGTATTGTCTGTAGATGAAAAATAGTTTGAATCGGGTTGAAAATCTGTCCAAGTGATGCAATTAGTTGCACCTGAAACCGTAAACGCAGCATCACTATAATCTATATGAGTTGTAGGAGTAGGGAGTTTATAAACTTTAATTTTATATTGACCGTTTGGTAAATTTGCAGGGATTGTCCAATTCAAATTAGATGGAGTTATAGGCACACCAGTTCCTGATGTACCGATTGGATTAAATGGAGATGATAAAGCATTCCCATTAGAATCTGTAATTTCAACTTGAATGTTACCTGTTAGTCCAGAAGAATTCCATTGAATAGTTACAGATTGCCCTTGTTGGAAAGTTTGTCCGCCGTTAGGATATATAACAGTTAAAGTTGGTTGTTGACTAATATTTACAACAGTTGATGAGGTGTAAGAACAACCATAAGTATTGGTAACTGTGACGGTATAAGTTCCATTCATACTTGTTTGAACATTTGATAAAACAGGATTTCTTACTGAAGATGTAAAACCATTTGGACCTGTCCATGAGTAAGTTACACCATTATCTATATTATTTGCATCAATGACAACCGTTCCACCAGGATAAATTGTTGAGGAGTTTGTGAAGTTAGTTGCCTGTGCCTCTGTGGGTTTAGTATTAAAAATCCAAACTGACGAAGCTGAAGATTCTCCTGAAGTATTTGTTCCTTTTACATACCATGCATATTGTCTGTTTGGTAACCAATTTGATAGTGAAGATGAGATTGAATAACTTGTGGATGATGAATAACCATTTATTAGATTTATAGGATTGTTTGCACCATTTGTAATATCATTAATATAAACAAAATAACCCGAAGAATTTACCGATGCATTCCAATTTAAAGTTGGAGGATTATTGAAACTCACGCAACTATTATTGGAAGGAGAACTTAATGTTGGAGTTGATGGGACTGGTGCTGTAACAGTTACAGATATAGGATTAGTATAATAAAATGCTCCACCTGAGGTTTGGGTAACACCATAAATCTGAAAAGTTCCAGTATTATTGAATATATAAGTTAACGTTTTTTGTGAAACACCCGATGAATAAGAACCACTATTTAATAATGTTCCATTGCAGTAAGTATCTCTGTAAATGTATGCCGTTCCTGATGTGGAAAAATTATTTCCATTGCAAGATGCAATACTAAAAGAAACTAGGTTGCCTGTTATTGCAAGAACTCTCATTCTAATTGTAGCACCATAGTATGGAGTACTAGAACAAGAAACATTCGAATTACCACAAGATGTATATATTCCTGAAGACGGATTAGTGCTTGAAACTATAATTTGCCCCCAAACCATTTGCATGCAAAGTAGCAAGCTAAAAAGTAAAATTTTTGTTTTCATAATTATTAAGTATTACCACGATTTAACTTCAACATTTTCAAAACTACCAGAAACAATTGTTCCATCAATAGTTGCTTGAAATGAACCACTAACTTTATTACCTTCAACTTTAGATATTTTAATAAATCCAGTTGAATTTTCTTCATAACCTGTATCTGATGATTTACTTTTTCTATCTAAACCTTCAAACCAATTTACACTTATGGAACCACAACCATTTTCGCTACCTGTTTTATCAACTATTTTTTTTACTTCAATTCCTATTGGATACGATTTTATTTCTCTACCAACTGTCTCTAAAGTAAGATTATCATATTTTCCCTTTCTATTGGGAGATTCAGTTTTAAATACAAATTGCAATCTATCTAATCTCCAAGAGGCATCAATAGTCTGGTTTTCTGAACCTTTTGAAACCACATATTGTGTCCCATCAATATTGAAATTTGCTGTTTGCCCCCAAGACATATTTATGGACATTAGCAAACTAAAAAATACAATTTTTGTTTTCATAATAATTAAATTTATTCAACAATTTTACAACAAAAATCCACGTATTTATCAAGAATTTAAAGGTTTTGTGTATAAAGGTAGTTTTAGAATGTAAACACGAATTTTAGGTATGCCAAGTAGCATAAAAAAGCGGTAAATAAGTGTATTTATAAGTTTTTTTGTTAATCTAATCAAACCATTTAATTGAAAGTATCTTCAAAAAATAAAAAAAAGGTTTGAATATTGAAATTAAAAAATGTTTAACTTTGTAATTATATAAAATAAAAAAAAGTTGCTATGCCAGTAATTAGTATGTTTTATGGTTTGCTGATTTCAATGTATTATTTAGATGATAAACAGCACAATTTGCCTCATATTCACGTTAAATATAACGATGATGAAGCAGTTTTTTCTATTCCTGATGGTGATTTGATTGCTGGTTCGATACCCAATAATAAAATGAAATTGGTTAAAGCATGGATAGAATTGAGACAAGAAGACTTAATGACAGATTGGAGTCTTGCCATTATTGGCGAACCAATATTTAAAATAGACCCTCTAAGATAAAAATTATGTTGCCAAAAATTATAGATGTTGTACCAAAACCAAACTATGTTTTGGAAGTTTTATTTGAAAACAATGAAAAGCGTGAGTTTTCGATTGCACCTTATTTTAAATATACTGTTTATAAACCTTTAGAAAATATTTCTTTTTTTAATAAAGTTGTTGTGAAATATGGTACTCTTGTTTGGGGAGTTGATGAACTAATTGATTTTGACCCATATACTATTTACAGCGATGGAAAATTGATTTAATATTAGTGTCATTATTTTTAAAAAAATTTATCTTTGTAAAAAATTACTATGTTATGGAAACAACGAAAAAATCAATTTTCAAACCTGTTGACGAACTTGTTCGTTTGATGAAAGAAAGCAAAAAACAATCTGAAATTGAGAGTAAAGAAATGTATCACACACCTGAATTTCAAGAGTTTTTAAAGAAATTAAGGACATTAAAAAGCAACAAAAAATGAATTATCCCTTTTTATTCAAAGGAGATGTAGATAATTCTTATGGTTTTGAAACAGAACTGGGAATAATTTATAATGTGAAGTTTAAACCATCTGATTACTTACTTGGCGATGTAAAAACGGAATATTCAGAGCATTTGTTTGAGTTTGTTATTCAACTGGTTTACAATCCATTGAAACGAAATCCACCTTTAGATAAAATGGTTTCTACAACAATTGCTGCCATAATAGGGGATTTTTATTTCAAAAAAAACAAATTGGTTTGCATTTATATCTGCGATTCAAGTGATGGAAGACAAAGTTTACGCCAGCGAAAGTTTGACGAGTGGTTTTACAGCCACGAAAATATTGGGGTAATAAAGTTTGATCAAATTATCACCGATTCAGATGGAATTTCTTATCCGCTTTCGGTTATATTAAGAAAAGATAATCCTTATTTTATTGAAATTATTTTAGCTTTTTCTCGAATTTCTTCCGAAAACAGCAAATAACCTACACCGTTTTATAAATAAACAACGCATTTTTAACTACTTCTAAGTAGCTTTCGCCAATTGGTATTGTGATTTCGGTTTCTTTTAGTTTTAAATTTTCATCCACTTTGGTTTTAGAATCTGTTACTATTTCTATAATTCCTGTCTTTGTGTTTAAGGTAATTTGTTTTAGGGTAGTATTTATTTTTTCTATATAAAGGGTGTTTACTATAAAACTTTTGTGTGTTCTTAGAAAAGTGCTGGGCAGCAAATTTTCTATTTCTTTCAGCGTTTTAGAAACCGTATTTTTCTTTCCGTGTTTTAAATAAATATCGCAATAATTGCTTTGTGCTTCTATGTAAACAATATCTTCATATTGCATCAAAGTATGTCCGTTTTTGTCTTTTATCACTAAATGATTACGCTCTTCGGCTTGTGCTTTCTCAAATTTTGTTAGTGCTTTTTGCAGTTCGTCATTATCAATTGGTTTTGAAAGAAAGTATAATACATCATTGTTTACGGCTTGTTTTGCATAATGGTCGTGTGCCGTTGTCATGATAATAAATGGCAATGTGTTGTAAAAAGAACGAAGCTCGTTGATTAAATCAAAACCAATTTCTTGACCCAGTTCTACATCAAGAAAAATTAGATTTGGTTTTTGTTTTAAACAGAGCGAAAGTCCTTCTTTTATGTTGGTAGCTGTTCCTTTAAATAGCAAATTAGTATGAGGTTCTAAAGCAATTTGCAAATTTTCTAAAGCTCCTTTTTGGTCTTCAATAATGATGTAATTGTGATTCATAAGCCCCTTAACCCCCAAAGGGGGAATTTATAAGTTGATAATTATTTCCAAACTTTATTAAAATCAAACTCAACTTGACAGTTTTTTTCAATTTGGAAAGTATTTTTAAACACTTGTTTGTATTGATTATCAATTAGTTCAAAAACCTCCACTTTTTCTTTGAGAGGATCTACCATCAAATAAAATTGCACTCCATTTTCTTGATATAAATCAAACTTAATTACTCGATCTAATTTTAAACTTGAAGGAGATAGTATTTCTATAATTAAAACGGGAGGAAAAGTTAAATAATCATCTTGTGAGTTACCACAAATTATCATAATATCGGGGCGAACAACCGTTTCCTCATTTATTTTCCAATCTAATTCAGGAAAGACAGCACAATTACAATTTTCATTATTGTTATTTAATGAATTATCACTTTGTGCAATAAACTTAGCTTGAACTCTACTGTGCTTAAATGATGCAGAGGGTAATAGCTGAAACGGATAACCATTGATTAATTCCCAGTCTTCTTTCCAATTTTTGTAATCGGCATAAGTGTATCTTGGTGGTTCAAAATTTTTCATATCTCAATTTTTTACAAAGTTATACATATTTATAATCCATCGGAATAATTACATCAACTTTTGTACCTTGTTCTTTGTCAATGATTTCAAAACTTGCTTTGTGAATATTACTTTTATTTAATGTTTCAAAAAGATTAATATAAGTGCTTGTTCCAATGCCACTATCAAGCGAAATGGCTTGTTGTCGTCCTATACCTGTATCGTCAACAGTTATGTTAATAATATTGTCTTTTTCGGATAAAATGATGTTGATTTCTCCACCTTCTTTTTTGTTTTTTATTCCATGTTTAATTGCGTTTTCTACTAGATTTTTTAATAATAATCTCGGAATTTGCTTACTTAAATCCACAGTGTTATTGATAGTATAATGTAAAGGAACAGCTAAAACTGTTTTTTCTAACGATAGATAATCTTCTATTTGTTGTAGTTGATTTTCTATGCTATCTGTTATTGAATTGCAACTCAAGCTTGCTCTAGTAAGGTTGAGTAATTTGGTCATTTTGTTATAAGCATCAGGTGCCTTTCGTTGAATTTCGGGCGAAATGTTTGCCAATATGTTTTTTATTTCATGAGGATCAAGTTGTTTGTTGAGGTTGTCTAGTTGCATGGCGTTGAGACTTTGTTGCAAACTTAACAAGGTGTTTTGAGATTTAAGTTTGTCTTGTTTTTGCTTCAAATAATATTGAATAACTAGAAAAATAATTAAAAAGGAAAGGCAAACTATGAAAATTTTAAAAATAATTGTTTCAAAATAATAAGGTTGAATAATAATAGGGATACTAAATGAAGATTTAGTCCATTCGATTCCGTCAAGTGAAGCTTGCATTTCAAAAGAATAATTATCAGGTGGTAAATTTCTATAGGTTATTTCATCAATGTCATTTAGAATCTCCCAATTTTTTTCATAACCATTTAGTCTTACTCTATATCTTAATAAATTGTTATTATTGATTGCAGCTGTTGCAAAATGAAGAGTAATATCTCTAACTTTTTTATCAAAAAGAAATGATTTTTGATTTAATGTATCTGATATTCTAACTATTGAATCATTGATAGGGTTTTTATAACTAATTTCAAAAAGTGTTGGTGGGTTTATTTTTTGTTTTTTTAGTAATAAATTTGGATTAATTTTTAGCATCTTATCTGAACAACACCACCAAACATAATCTTTTCCTTCTGGCAAAAATCCTTGTTGTCCACCATCTAAAATATTTAATGTTTTCGAATCATAACGAATAATTTCTATTTCTTTGTTCTTATGATATTTCTGTAAATTTAAGAATGAGAGACCGTAAGTTTCTCCTATCAATAACCATTTGTTTTTATAATTAAATACATCAACAATAGTTGAAAAGTTATATTCAATTTTGCTTAATTTTCCGTCTTTATATGTAAACAGATTTTTTCCACCTATCCAATTAAACCCTTTATTATCTAATGTAATTGCAAAAAAACCTGATGATTTATTTAATATTTTGTTCCATTTTTTGTTTTTATATTGCATTAACACTTTAGAACCAATTGCAATAACATTTCCATCTTTATCATAACCTAAATCCATAATATTAGTCATCCCTTTAAATGGTAATTTCAAAATGGTTTCATAAGAAAATTTCTTTTCATCAAATTTGTAAACATTCAACCAATCTGAAATATAAATACAATGATTTTTAGCATCTTCTAAAGTTGAAAAAATATCTGAAGAATTAACTAACTCGCCCGAATAAAAACTTTTATTTCCATTAATATAAGTAAACGAACATGTAAAGGGATAAAGCATGCCATCAGCGGAAGTATTCAACATACTTAATGTGGCATATTTATTTTTTTTGTTTTTAAATGTGTTTTCTGGAATTTTAAACCAAGTTTTTAATCTGTCTTTTGAGCAATAATAACCACTGCCATAACTGCTAAAAAAATAATTATCGGATTTATCTTTTGCTATAGACCAAATTTGATCTAAACCATTATTATTTAGATTGAGTTTGTATTCTTCAATCCCTAAGTTAGAACATAAAAAAACACCTTGCTCAGTATTTATCCACAAATTATCATTAGAATCAAACATTGTTTGAGCAGTTCCATTTGGTATTTTACCAAAATTGTAGGCTTTTTTATCATCAGAAAAATACTCAAACTCATTATTGCTATTTCTTTTAAAGTATCCATTTTTAAAATAATTGTATGGATTTTGAAAATTTATATTATAATCCGTAAAATATTTTTCTATTCTTCTATATAATTTTATTTTTCCTTTTTCTATACAATATTCATATCTAGTTTTATTAAATTTATTATACAAACTGCTAAAAACATCTGATGTAATAACAACCATTTTAGATCGTTTTATTAATTTTAAATTTAATTTTTTATCAACTTCGTATAAATTTACGGTTGCATTTTTCGTGTTTACATTTTCATATATTAAAAGGTAATTGTTTTTAATTTCTTTTACAAAAGATAAAGTCCCTAGATTAATTGTTTTAACTTTTTTAAAAGTTATATTGTCATAGATGTCATAAAAATATGTGCTAATTTCATTTTGATATTGTATTGTATATCCAACTACAAAATAGTTTTTATTAAGTAGATAAATTTGGTTAATTGATAAGTTGTTATCAGAATTAAAATTGATGCCTTTTATAAACTTATTTTTACGAAAAATTGCAACTTTATCTGAAAAAGCTACTGTTGCAGCAATCATGTCTTCATTTATTTCATAAACAGAATAAAATTCATTATCTTGAAAATCAAATCCTGAAAAAGTATAAAATCTTTTTCCGTCAAATCTTGTTAAACCACCTTTTGTTGTAATATAAATAAAGCCTTTACTATCCTCACAAAATTTTAATATTTGGTTATTTGGAAGTCCATTTTTAACTGTAAAATTCTTTGTTATGTATTGGTGTTCTACACTTCCATTTATTTTAACATGGTCTTGAGCTAGACCTATAAAACAGATGAAAAAAAACAACAAAAACACAATAAAAAATTTCAAACTCATAATTCATAGCTTTAATTTAATCTTTCACTTCATTGATTGAACTTGCTGCTTTTTAATGTGAACAAGAAAACTTCAAAAGTGCTTTTGTAAATGTATAAAAAGAAAAAATAAAACGCAATTTGTTGTTGTAAATTGAGGTTGATTTTGGTCAGTGGCTTGTAATAAAATCCGAAGAAAAACTAAAATATTTTAAAATCTAATTCATTGTAAATTAAATCATTAAAACTCATGAATAAAATAATAACTATACCTTTACGAAAGCAACTCCATCACTTGATCAACTACTTTTTTTATTGAAAATGGTTTTGTTAGATAAGCGTCTGCACCAAGTGCCATTCCTTTTTCTATATCACTTTCTTTATTTTTAGCAGAAAGAAAAATCACTTTAGTGTGTTTTAAGTTGTTGTCTTTTTTAATTTGCTCAATCGTAGCATAACCATCTACCAAAGGCATCATTACATCAAGAATTATTATATCTGGATAATTTATTTTAACAATATCCAAAGCTTCATTTCCATCTCGTGCTATAAATACTTCAAAATTATTTTTTTTGAATGTATATTCAAGAGACATTACTATGTTTGGTTCGTCGTCGACTATTAATATCTTTTTCATTTTTATAAATTCTTTATTCAATTTCAACTTCAAAAATCAATTTCAATTTTACAATTATTCATCTATGTTTGGTTATCTGAATCTGTTTTATGCTAACTGAAATCTGATTTTTGTTTTGGCAAGGTAAACACTATACAAGCGCCTTTTATACTTGGCTGTGCGCAAATTATACCTTTATGATGGTCAATTATTTGCTTGCAAATGGCTAATCCTAAGCCACTTCCAACGGGCTTTTTGATGTTTTGATTAGTTGATTGATAAAATTTTTCAAATATGGCTTCAAAATCATTTGAATTAATCCCTTTTCCGTTGTCGTGCACGAAAGTATGAATAAAATTGTCTTTTTCAACAATTTGAATTGTAATAAGTCCTTCGTTTTCTGGACAGAATTTGATAGCATTTGATAATAAATTAGTAACAACTTGAATAATTCTGTCTTCGTCATAATAAGCGCTAATTTTATCTTTACTTTCAATATGAATGGTAATGTTTTTATTTTTAATGAGTTGTTGTAATGGTTGAATAGATTTTTCAACCGTTTCAACCAAATTATTTTTACTTGGATTAATGGTTTGTTTTCCTGTTTCAAATTTTTCTAAATCGAGAATTTTATCAATTAACCGATTCAATCTATCGGATTCTGAAATGATGTTTTGCAAAAATTGTTTTCGTAATTCGTCTGGAATTTCATCATCGTCGTGCAAAATTTCGCTAGCGGCACGAATAGCGGTAATTGGTGTTCTAAGTTCGTGAGTTACCGTGTCTAAAAATTCGTCTTTTTGTTTGTCTTTTATCATTAAAGAAGCATTGGCATTTTGCAATTTTGCAGTTATTTCTTTTAATTCATTAGACGTTTCTATCAGTTTTTTATTAATAATGATGTTTTCTTTGGATTCTTCTAGTATTTTTAAAACTTCGGGTAAAGTAATTTTTTCTTCTTTAACTACACTAGAAATCAATATTCTAGCCGAAGCCGTTCCGATATGCCCTGTGAGTAAATTTTCCGAAAATTTGATTAATCTTGCATCGGCAAGTTCCAATTTTTTATCGACGTTGTATTTTACATTGAAAATATTCATGGCGCGTTTGGTTCGCTCTTCACCAAGAAAACGAATCAATACTTTTTCAATATCATTTCTATAAGCTGTTCCTTTCCAAATAAATGCATCTTCGTGATTGGTAATGTATTTGTTGATGTCAACAAACATTTCGGCATAATTTCGTTCTCTATAATTTCCTTTAAAACTAACAGAAACGGCAAAATAAGTCATAGAATTAAACAATAAACTCCAAAATAATGCATGCGGAACGGGCTGTAAATAATCCAATCCAAAAAGTTGAAATGGCTTTAATAAATGAATTCCCATGAAGCCTTCAGAAATAAAATTACTTGAACTGTTAGTTATCCCATTGGCGTAAGGAATAAGTAACGTATAAATACAAATTGCAAACCCTACTAAAATACTATAAACAGCTCCTAATCTAGAGCCTCTTCTCCAAAACAGCGCTCCGAAAAACGCAGGAGCTAATTGCGAAATAATTACAAATGCAACCAATCCGATAGAAACTAAATTATAATCTAATCCGAAGAATCTATAAATGAAATAGGATAAAATGATTAAAGAAAAGATACCTATTTTTCTACTATTTAAGATGGTTTTACTACTTACAGCATCTTCACTTTTTAACTTTCCTAATAGGTTATATGGAATTAAGATATTATTGGTTATCATGGTTGAAAGTCCGATAGAAGAGACAACAATCATTGAAATTGCTGCCGAAAATCCACCAAGAAAAACCATTACGGTTAAAGTTTTTTCATCAAATAATTGAGGAATCAACAACGAA
Source organism: Flavobacterium sp. (assembly GCA_020048955.1). Taxonomy (GTDB): domain Bacteria; phylum Bacteroidota; class Bacteroidia; order Flavobacteriales; family Flavobacteriaceae; genus Flavobacterium. The sequence continues at coordinate 11,069 of JAIFLT010000054.1, read as the reverse complement.
TAAGTATCAGAATTTACATTCTTACCTTCAAATAAAATATTGCCACCCCAAGCAATGGGATAGACAAAAATATTGAACAATAAAAGATATAATGGAAATAACCAAACTGCAGTATTGATATGATTTTCGCGATTGTTTTCAATTACCGAAACTTGAAATTGTCGTGGTAACAAAAAAATGGCAAACATAGAAAGCACGCAAAGTAAAAACCAATTGATGGCTTGAGGTAACCCACCAATGGTGTTTTTTTCTTTAAAATGTGCTAATAAACTTGCTTTTTGATATATGTCGTCAAATCCATCAAAGACAAAAAAGGTTACATAAACCCCAATAATTACAAAGAACACTAATTTTAACACACTTTCCATAGCTACAGCAGTAACGATACCTTTTCTTTTCTCAGAAGCATCGACATATCGAGTTCCGTAATAGGAAGCAAAAAGTGCTAAGGCAACAGCAACTAGGGTGGTTGTGTCGTCAAAAATGTTTTTACTTGTAGGTGTGTTGGTTACCACATGAAAAGTTTCTGAAATGGCTTTGAGTTGTAAGGAAATATAAGGAATGATACCCGTGAGACAAATTATTGTTACAATGGCACCAAGAAAACGACTGTTTCCGTAACGGAGTGAAATAAAATCGGCAATACTTGAAATTTTATTAACTCTAGAAATTCGAATAATTTTTCGAAGAATTAATATCCAAGAAGGTGCAATAATTATGGGTCCCAAATAAATAGGAAGATAATTCAAACCGCTATCGGCTGCAACACCAATACTACCATAATAGGTCCAAGCCGTGCAGTAAACCGCCAAAGATAACGTATAAACATAAGGATTATTAGTCCATTTACTGTTTCCTTTTTTTTCTGCCCAATGAGCAATATAAAAAAGAACCGCTAAATATCCTGAAAGGATTACAAGTAGTACTATGCTATTCATTATATCGTTTTACAATTAGAAGTGAAACCAATATTGAAAACAACCAAATAGAGAAAAAATAAATATAAACGACTGGAAAACCAAGAAAATTTTGAGCAGAATCAAAAAGTAAGGCAATAGGAAGATTGAATCCTAATAATAAGACAATAGATATAATAACTAATTTTTGTTGGTGTCTTTTTTTCATTTTATGCTGAATTTATTTCACTATCATTTTTTGCCACAAAGTCTCAAAGGCACAAGGATTTGTTAATTATTTTTACGAATTTAAACAAAGTTTTCAAACTCTTAAACTTTTAAAACTATTTTTAAACCATTTAGAAAATTAAGTCCATTAAGATTTTGTGATTAAACTTTTAAACCTTATGTTATTAATGCTCAAAAGCCCTTAAATAAATAAGAGCTTCTGAGACTAACCAATAATAATTATTTAATCTTCGTATTCATCGGTGATGGCATACCAACCAAAAATGGTTAAACCAGTAACAATCATGGGCAATAGAATGAAGAATATAATAATTCCAAAAACTAAATCGTCTTGTTTTCCTGTGGTCAATTTGTAACCAAAAATTCCAATTGAAAAGTAAGCAACGGCTGCAGCAAGAGCAATCCAAACTAATCCTAAATATTTTTTTAATGTGTTCATAGTTTTATATTTTAGTCGTGAAGAGTATTAATTTTTCTGTCAATATAGATCATTCCAATAACGAAACAAACTGCGGCAATACCAATTGGATACCATAATCCTTCAAGGTAAAATTCTACATCACCGGCTTCTTTGGCATTGGTAACAAAGTAAGTTGAAATGGCTGGTAGTAGTCCTCCAAAGATTCCATTTCCAACGTGATAAGGTAATGACATGGACGTATATCTAATTTTAACTGGGAACATTTCTACAAGGAATGCCGCAATAGGACCATAAACCATTGTTACAAAAATTACTTGAATGAAAACCATAAAGATTAAGAACCAACGATCACTATTGTTAATCGTTTTAGTAACTTTAGTTTCAATTTTGTCTTTCCCTTTGTCGTCTACCATTACTTTGCCAGCCTCAAAATGAATCGTTTTAATTTCTTCAACTGTAGTTCCATCTGTATAAGCTTTTGATGTAGTATAGATGGAATCCATTTTTGCAGCATCAATTTCTTTAATGGAAGGTACAACTTTGGTTTGAGCTACAATTTCACTTTTCTTACTCAAATCTGTTGAATTGTACATTGCTCTATATATAGGGCGATACAATAAAATCGCTAATAACATTCCTGTCATCATGATTGATTTTCTTCCCCATTTATCACTTAACCATCCAAAAAACACGAAGAAAGGAGTTCCCATTATTAATGCCACACCTAGTAACATATCAACTTGAGAGGAATCAATACTTTGAACTGTTTTTAAGAAGTTCATGGCATAGAATTGACCAGTATACCAAACCACACCTTGACCCATTGTAGCACCAAATAATGCAAGTAGAACGAATTTTAAATTGAATTTATTTCCGAAACTTTCTTTTAAAGGATTTGTAGATGTTTTTCCTTCAGCTTTTGTTTTAGCGAAAGCTGGAGATTCATGCATATTTTTTCGAATTAAGTACGATACATAAACCATTAAGATAGAAACCCAAAACGGCACTCTCCATCCCCATTCATCAAATGCCTCTTTAGATAATGATGCTTTTGTAATTAAGATTACCATTAAGGAAATGAATAATCCTACTGTTGCTGTGGTTTGAATCCATGAAGTCCAATATCCTTTTTCTCCTGCTGGTGCGTGTTCTGCTACATAAGTTGCGGCTCCACCATATTCTCCTCCAAGTGCTAAACCTTGAAGTAAACGAAGAACTAATACTAAAATTGGTGCCGCAAAACCTATAGTTTCATAACTCGGAATACATCCAATAACAAACGTTGCTCCACCCATTAACATTAACGTTACCATAAACGTATATTTTCTTCCAATTAAATCGCCTAATCTACCGAAGAAAAGTGCTCCAAACGGACGTACTACGAAACCAGCAGCAAAGGTTGCTAACGTTGACAAGAACGCTGCTGTTGGATTATCTGTTGGAAAGAATTTGGTTGATAACACTACGGCTAAACTACCGAAGATGTAAAAATCATACCATTCAATCATTGTCCCCATTGAGGAAGCGGAAATTACTTTCCAAATACCTGTTGTTTTTTTATCGCTCATAATATTTATAGTTTTAAAATTGGTTTTTTATTAGAATGAATATACACAAGAGATCATTGCTCTAAAGTTGGCAACATCTTTGTCATTACCGTCGGCTTTATAGTTTCCTTTTGCACTCATATCGCCCCAAGATGCAGCTGTATATTCAAGCTCTGGTGTGATTCTGAATTTATTTTGTTTAAAATCTACTCTTCCCGAAATTCTATATACATTATCTATTACTCTTGTTGTACCAGAATTTCCTCTAGTGTAATATTTTACAGTTTCACCAGCAGCTAAACCATTTTTATCACTACCGCCATTTTTACTGTATCCAAAAAATAAACCTGGTGCAATACTTTTGCCGTTACTTGCAATATCAATCCAACCTGCAGTAGTTTTAATACCCTTGTAAGTTTCTTGTCCACCTGCTTGGGTATAGCCAGCATAACCGCCAAGCATTACAAAATTGTGAAGGTTTTCACCAGTAATTGTATATAATTTTACATGAAACTTATCGGTATTATATTTCAAATAAGCCAAAAATGATTTGCCATTTACAGTTGCATCTGTTGATTTTTGTGTAGATTCTATTAAAGGTTTATACGGATGATATTCTGCACCCAAACCTGCGATAACTGAGGTGTTTCTAAATTCAATTTTTCCATGTAAGGCAGGAATTGAGCTGTTGTAACTTGGAGAGTTTGAATTTCCATCAATGGACGAGGTGCCAAACTCTCTGTCTTTGTAAGCAATAGCCGTAAAAGTAAAGTTTTTGTTTAGTTTCTGATCTAATCTTGCCTGTGTAGCCCAACCAAATGGGTTGAACATAATCCCTGTACTGAAGTTGGCAACCCCAGGAAATACATCAGGAATAAATTGTGGATACCACGTTTGTCCCATGGTAATACTTGTTTTTTCCCAAGCTAATTTTGCATAGGCATGTCTTAATCTGAATAATCCTGTTGATTGTTGTGTGTTTCCAAAGAAATCACCTTCTAATACTCCAGATACTTTTGCGCCCCAAACATCAGGTCCAGAGGCTTTAACTCCTAGTCTTGAAACTACAGATAAAAAATTGGATGCATTAGCCGCATTAATGTCGTCATTATTGGCATCTATTTTTTCCTCTAATGGATAGAGATTCAAATGATATTCACGAACTTGTGCAGATTGCCTAGTATCAAAAATATAATCTACTCTTGCAAATCCATAAATATCTACTTTATATGGTTTTTCTTCTTTAGGCTTTTCTTGTGAAAAAGAAATTGCTGAAATAAATAAACCCGAAAGTAATACTAATTTTTTCATAATTTTTAATTTTGGTTAGAATTATTTGTTGGTTCGAAATTCTAAAATTTTGTTAACGAAAAAAATTATGATATATATTTATGTTAACACTATAGTTAATCCTTGAAACGTTCCCATTTTATTAACATAAATTTATCTCCTAGTTCGGTTATAATCATACCAGCTCCTTTCAATTGTTCTTTATTCTTTAAAAATTCTACCAATTCTAAGTGATTATAAATCTTATAAGTGGGATGATAATCGGTATGATTTGGTTTTGTTACTTTAAATTCTTTAACCCAATTACTAACCGTTACGTGAGAAACCCCAATTATGCGCTCTATTTCTCTAAAACTTAGTCCTTCAAGAAACAGTTGTAAGGCTTTAGTGACATAGTAACTATCTATCTTTTTTCCTAGTTTATTTACGGTAAAGTAGTAATTGCATTTTTTGCATAAAAACCTTTGTCTATCTTTGATTACACCACTTTTTACAATGTTGTCGCTTTGACATTTTGGGCAAGCTAAAATCTCCATATATATAAATTTTGCATAAATATACTAATTTAGCAAATATACAAAAACATTTTTGCTATTTTTTTTACTATAAAATTATATTGTGTGCAATTTTACTGGGAAATTATTTCATTTATATTAATTTTTGGCTAAAAATTACATTTTTCATTTCTTAACAATATCAAAACAAACAAAATATATAAAATTGATAATTTTTACAAGTCAATTAATAGCCTATTCCTATTAATTTCATTTAATTTGTAAAAATAATTTAACAAAATGCAATTTAATCCTGAAGATTTAGACCCATCGTCTTTGTATAAACTGATCACAGGTGCTATTATTCCACGCCCAATAGGTTGGATTTCAACAATAGATTCTAATGAGGTAAATAATTTAGCTCCTTTTTCTTATTTTAATATTGTGGGTGAAAAACACATTATGTTTTCAACAGCCAAAAAAAAAGGATCTAACAAAGATACCTTAGCAAATATTCTACAAAATGGCGAGTTTGTTTTAAATATGGTTACCGAAGATTTGGTGGAAGCTATGAATAATACATCGGCAGAATTACCCCCACATGAAGACGAATTTAACTATGCTAATCTTACTCCTATAAGTAGTAACTTGATAAAACCCAAACGAGTAAAAGAATCAAAAATATCTTTTGAATGTAAAATGATTCACCACTATACCATGCCTCATCCAGAAAATAATGGAGCAACCATGGTTGTTGGAGAAATTATAATGATGCACTTTGATGATGATGTGATTTTAGAAAATTACAAAATCAATATGGAAAATTACAAACCTGTTTCAAGATTAGCGGGTTCTAATTACAGTAAAATAGGTGAAATTTTCTCCATTAAAAGAAGCTAATCACTTATAAAATTGATTTTTATTTTCATAATTTCGAACCACAAACTGAAAACTTGCCTCCAATAATTGTCCCATCGAAGTAGCTTTTTTAAAATTAATATCGTTAGTTAGATTTAAAATTTCCATCTTTAACTGCTGCTGATTTTCTTCTGGCGAAATTTTATCATTACTCATAATTTGAATTAATAAATTTATTCTGTTCTCAGCAGTTAAAATTCTCTTGGTTAATGACGATCGCTCCTCATTTTTATATTGTTCAACCGAACTCATTTGCAATTTGTCTTTTACCAATTTTACTATTGGGTAATTTTCTTTAAAAAACTGTGGTCGATATATTTTTAAATTTCCTTCATAACTTTGTTGGTCAAAATCTATTGGTCTAATTTTATAAACTACATGGTCAAAATCGTGTATTGGAATAACAACATAATTATAAGAGCGCATATCTCCTAATAGTCGTATCATACATCGCTCATTAAACTTTACAAATTCTTTAGCAATTTGTGATTTTTCATTTTCAGAACAATCATTTAATAATGTTGAAATAAATAAATCGCCTGGAATACCCATGATATGTTCTTCAATTATTGTATCTTGATGAACTAAATAATTAATTTTGTCTGCCGAAAGTAAATGCTCAAGTTCTAATCCATATATACGAGATGCATCTGCTTTCTTTATATAAAAATGCACATAATTATCATTTAATATATTTCTTACTTTTACTCTAAATGGCTTTGTGTTTCCAAACGTGCAATAATCTATAGCGTCGATATTCAAATATTGCAAAATTTCATAATTTCCATCCGAATGTAATAAGGAATAGATTTTTTTTAAATTTATCTCTATTTCATTGATCTCATGTTGATCATAAAAGACCCGAAGCCATAAAGTATCATTATTATTTTTGTCGTAAACACTTACTGCACCCGAAAATCGTAATAAATCATTATAAGACACTTCAACTTTTGACTTTCGATCAAATCTATTCAAGTAATCCATTAATTCTTTAGAAATAGGATAAGTAAATTTTTTATGTTGTACTTTTATTTCGCTCATTGGAGTAAATTATTAAATCAAAAATACATTTTTTTTAATCATTATTTAGTGATATCAAAAAAATCACAAGAAATTGCTTTAATTTGTACTAGTGCAATTAATTTTAATGAAAATTTAATTATTTAATTCTTTTAAATTTAACAACTTTCTTTAAATAATTTTCACGAAAAGTTTGTTTTAAATTTTAATAATAAATTATAATAATAAATTATAATAAATAATGAATACTAATTCATCTCAAAGAAAATTAAAAATAACAATCATAGGTGGCGGTCCAGGCGGACTTTACTTTTCGATACTTACCAAAAAAGCAATGCCTCATTGCCAAATCGATATTTATGAACGTAACAAACCCGATGATAGTTTTGGTTTTGGTGTGGTTTTTTCAGATGAAACTTTGGGTGAATTTCTAAAACGAGATATGCAATCATATGAACTAATTCGTTCCAACTTTGCCTATTGGGATGACATTATAGTTGCAAGAGACGGTCAGAGTGTAAACATTGCAGGAAATGGTTTTTGTGGATGTTCTCGCAAAACATTATTAAAATTATTACACCAACGTTGTCGTGAAGAAGGAGTAAATCTTCATTTTGAACAAAATATTGACGACTTAAACCACTATAAAGAGGCTGATATAATCATTGCTTCCGATGGAATTTCTAGTAGTATTCGTGGTAAATATGAAAAGGAATTTGGAACCAAAATAGTACTAAAAAAAAACCGATTTGTTTGGTTAGGTTCCACAAAACCCTTAGATGCCTTTACCTATTTCTTTAGAAATACGCCTCACGGAACTATTGTTGCGCACTCCTATCAATATGAAGAAGGAATGAGTACCTGGATTTTTGAATGTTCTGATGAAACGTGGCAAAAACTTGGTTTTGAAGTGACCAATGAAGAAGATACCATGACCAAAATTGCAGAAATCTTCAAGGAAGAATTAGACGGACATCCGCTAATTTCTAACAAATCGCATTGGCGTCAATTTCCGCATGTAACTAATGAAAAATGGTATCATAACAATATTGTTTTATTGGGTGATGCTAAAGCCACCGCCCACTACTCTATTGGTTCAGGAACAAAACTGGCAATGGATTGCGCTATCGGATTATCTGATGCCGTAATTGCCAATCCAAACAACGTTCAAGCCGCTTTTGAGCAATATGATAAAACGAGAAGAAATCCTGTAGAAATGATACAATACGCGGCTTTAGTATCGTTAGATTGGTTTGAAAATATGGATAGAAATAATCAACATTCTTTTTATCAATTTGCCTTTGGTTGCATGACCCGTTCCAAAAAGGTGACCTTCGAAAATTTACGTTTAAGAGATAGTTCGTTTACGGATAAAGTTTTAGAAGAATTTTTGTTGCCTTCGACTGCCTCAGGCAACAAAAATGAAGCGTTGCCTGAGGCTCTCGAAGGCAAAAGCGCTACCTTCACTCTTTTCAAACTAAGAGATTTAGAATTACAAAACCGCATTGTCATGGCGTCAATGGGACAATATTCAGCAATAGAGGGAAAAGTTTCAGATTGGCATTTTCAGCATTATACCTCTAGAGCAATTGGTGGATTGGGATTAATTATTACCGAAATGACTGCCATTTCTCAAACCGGACGTATTACTTTAGGTTGCACAGGTATTTATAATGAAAATCAAATAGTTGAATGGAAGAGAATAACTGATTTTATTCATAAAAATACGCAAACTAAAATCGGAATTCAATTAGGTCATTCTGGTAGAAAAGGTGGTTCAAAAATTCCGTGGGAAGATAGTTTTAATGGCGAGAGTTGGGAATTACTTTCAGCTTCCGCTATTCCATTTAATGAAGATGGAATTATTCCAAAAGAAATGACTTTGGCTGATATGGATTTAATTACCTATCAATTTGTTCAAGCAACTAAAAATGCGGACAAAGCTGGTTTTGACATGATTGAATTGCAAGCGCATCACGGATTTTTATTAGCTTCATTTCTATCACCATTAACCAATAGTAGAACAGATGAATTTGGCGGAAGCATCGAAAACCGATTGAAATTTCCATTAAGAGTTTTCACCGAAATGCGAAACGTATTTCCAAAAGAGAAACCAATGTCAGTAAGAATTTCAGCAACCGATTGGGTAGAAAACGGAATTTCTGATGAGGATGTAATCACAATTGCAACGGCTTTCAAAAAAGCTGGAGCAGATATTATCAATGTTTCAACAGGAAATACTGTAGCAGGTCAAAAACCATTAACAGGAAGAATGTGGCAAACACCATTTTCAGATGCCGTTCGAAATACAGTTCATATTCCAACTATAACCGCTGGAACTATTCAAGACATTGATCAAATAAATACAATAATTTTAAACGGAAGAGCCGATTTGGTAGCACTTGGAAGACCTTTATTGTTAGATGCAAATTTCGTTAGAAACGCACAAGCTTATGAACAATTTCAAGCGATTGACATTCCTAATCCATACAAAATGGGGATTTCGCATTTGTATCCTTTAAAAGCTTCAGAAAGAAAGCAAGTAGAAGGCATGAAAAAAGCGTTGAAACCCAAGAGTAATAAGAAGTAAAAGCTGAATACTGTATCATTGTATATTGTAAAATTGAACCAATATACAGTTATACAATATTCAATATACAAATTTTCAAATGAAACATTACATAGATAATTTTGCTCACAATAGCTTACCACATCTGGAATTACAACCAGAATATACCTTTTTGGATTTACCACAATTTCAACATATTGATACCGAAGTTTCGGGACTAAATTGTGTTGAAAAATTGTTAGACAACCACATTAAAGAAGGTCGTGGCAACAGCATTTGTATTCGCACGTTCGAGGAAACTTGGACCTACCAAGATTTATATGATAGAGCCAATCAAATTGCTCATGTTTTAGTCGATGATTTAGGTTTGCAATCAGGCAATCGTGTTTTGATTCGTTCGGCAAATAATCCCATGATGGTAGCTTGTTGGTTCGCCATTTTAAAAGCGGGTGGAATAGTTGTAGCAACAATGCCCTTGCTTCGTTCAAAAGAATTAACGACTATTATTGATTGTGCCGAAATTTCGCATGTATTGTGTGATAAGGAATTGGAAGAAGAAATTCATTTGGTAAAGTCAGATTTCTTAAAACAAACCTGTTTTTATGGGAACTCGCAATTGGAAGAATTAATGGCTTCTAAACCCAAGACATTCGATAATTATCATTCCAAATCAGATTCGGTGGCTTTGATTGGTTTCACTTCTGGAACTACAGGTTTACCAAAAATGACCGCTCATTATCACAAAGATATTTTGAATATTTGCGAAGCCTTTCCAAAATATTCACTCCAACCTACTGCAAAAGATATTTTTACAGGAAGTCCGCCATTAGGATTTACCTTTGGTTTAGGCGGATTGGTTTTATTTCCAATGTATTTCGGAGCTTCCACATTTTTAATTGAAAAACCAAGTCCCGATTTGTTGTTGAAAGCCATTCAAGATTTTAAAATTACGATTTGCTTTACTGCTCCTACCGCTTGGCGCATCATCACTACAAAAGTGCAAGAATATGATATTTCAAGTTTACGAAAATGCGTTTCTGCTGGCGAAACCTTACCGTTGAAAGTTTGGCAAGATTGGTATGATGCTACAGGTTTAAAAATCATTGATGGTATTGGTGCTACCGAAATGTTGCATATTTTTATATCCTCAAATGAAGAAAACATGAAGCCTGGCGCAACCGGAAAAGCCATTACGGGTTATGAAGCTAAAATTATTGACCAACAAGGAAACGAAGTATCAAGAAACGAAGCCGGTAGATTAGCCGTTAGAGGAATAACAGGCTGCAAATACCTAAACCGAGAAGAAAAACAACGCGAATACATGCAAAACGGATGGAACATTACAGGCGATATTTTCCGTCAAGATGAAGACGGCTATTTTCATTTTGTAGCTCGTGGCGATGATATGATTATTTCTTCGGGATATAATATTGCGGCAATTGAAGTAGAATCCGTACTTTTAACCCATGAAGAAATTCTGGAATGTGCCGTTGTTGGCTTGCCCGATGAAGAACGAGGCATGTTAGTTTGTGCGCATATTGTGTTACACGACGCAACTAAAGCAACAGATGCAATGAAAAATCGCATTCAACATTGGTTCAAAGAAGTAGCTGCGCCATATAAATACCCAAGAGTGATTAATTTTGTGGAATATTTGCCGAAGAC